>JASFLF010000602.1:0-3370 GCA_050118235.1 Gammaproteobacteria bacterium
TTATGAAACGAGTATTTGAACTCATCCGTCAGGTGGCGAAGTGGGACACTACTGTATTGATTCGAGGCGAATCCGGTACCGGTAAAGAACTCATTGCCAACGCTATTCATTACAACTCACCTCGCTCAAACGCACCGTTCGTGAAACTCAATTGTGCGGCATTGCCCGACAACCTTTTGGAATCGGAATTATTCGGCCATGAAAAAGGCGCTTTCACGGGGGCGGTCGCCATGCGCAAAGGCCGGTTTGAACAAGCCGATGGCGGCACGATTTTTTTGGATGAAATCGGGGAAATATCACCGACATTTCAAGCGAAATTGTTGAGGGTGCTGCAGGAAGGCGAGTTCGAACGGGTAGGTGGTACTAAGACTTTAAAAGTCAACGTACGTGTAATTGCGGCCACGAACAAAGACCTGGAAATGGCTGTGGACGAAGGCGATTTTCGGGAGGATTTGTATTACCGCCTGAACGTCATGCCCATCAACATACCGGCGCTGCGAGAGCGCGCCGAAGACATTCCGGAACTGGCGCAATTTTTAATCGACAAAATTGCTAAAAATCAAAACCGCAGCCTTGAGATAACCGACAGCGCAGTACGCATGCTAATGCGTTACCACTGGCCGGGCAATGTGCGGGAAATGGAGAATACCTTGGAACGTGCCGCCATTATGAGCGAAGAGGGTAGAGTGGACCGCGGTGCCATCAGCCTTGCAGGGCTGGAAGATAAACTGGGTGTGACTCCCGCGGCACAACCGCAAAATAATGCGGCTTTTGACGATCCTGACCTGGATGAAAGAGAAAAAGTCATCGCCGCGCTTGAACAATCCGGTTGGGTGCAGGCCAAAGCCGCCAGGCTGCTGAATATGACTCCCAGGCAGATTGCGTATCGTATACAGACGTTGAAGATCAAAATGCGGCGCATTTGAAAATACAAACAATCAGGGTAGTAGCGTACCTATGGGCCGCGACCGGCTGGGAAGCCGTAGTCAATCGCAGTGCGTAACTCTCAAGTGGCGCGTCTCAATAGTGGCAAAATTCTTTGACTTCATTTGAGTGGCGGCGACTCGAATTTTCTTTATTCACCATTCGCCCCGGTTTTTCCACCCAAAAAAACTGCTCCTCCATATACCTTTTTTTTATAGTAA
Organism: Gammaproteobacteria bacterium; assembly: GCA_050118235.1. Taxonomy (GTDB): domain Bacteria; phylum Pseudomonadota; class Gammaproteobacteria; order SZUA-152; family SZUA-152; genus JAJDNG01. The sequence goes on from JASFLF010000602.1 coordinate 1,146, forward strand.
ATAAGGCTAATTTGCTACTTAGCTTTGTAGTGTTCTTCAGACCGAGTTAAAAATACTATATAGTAAGCATGGCATCGGTAGAGCGGACACCAACCGATGGGCACAATCTGTTCTCACCATTTGGCTTGGAAAATTATAAACGCTTTATTTGTACCTAACCCTACAAATCCCAATTTTTGCTCTGTGAGATATGCAACAAAGCTGAGCTGCACACAATTTTATTCTATTAAAAAACAGTAAGTTATCTATTAATTTCCGTTTAGGCATAGGCATTGCACTTTAGGCATTTAGAGAAAAACTCGGTGTTAGATAAAAACCGTTTTTTACGTCCATGCTTGTAAGAGACCGGTCTCTTAACAAGAATAAGACCAACACAGATTTTTTTTAAATGCTCAGGAGATGATTATGGAACTAACCGTTTTGGGGCAAGAAGCGCAACCAGAAGTGAAAAGTGGATGTAGCGCCGGTTCGTGTGGCAGTACCGACGACCAGCTGAACCACTTACCCGAAGAGATTCGCCAAAAAGTACATAACCATCCGTGCTACTCGGAAGAAGCTCACCATTATTTTGCGCGTATGCATGTGGCTGTTGCACCGGCGTGTAATATCCAATGTCATTACTGCAATCGTAAGTATGATTGTGCCAACGAATCACGCCCTGGTGTGGTGTCTGAGTTGCTGACACCTGATCAAGCGGTGAAGAAGACCAAAGCCGTAGCGGCAAACATTCCGCAAATGACGGTATTAGGTATTGCAGGCCCCGGCGATCCACTGGCGAACCCGGAACGTACTTTCGAAACTTTTCGCCGGTTGTCCGCCGAAGCTCCGGATATCAAACTATGCGTATCCACCAACGGTCTGGCATTGCCCGACAGCGTGGATGAGTTAGCGAAACACAATATTGATCACGTCACTATCACCATTAACACTGTCGATCCGGAGATCGGTGCCAAGATTTATCCTTGGGTGTTCTGGAACAACAGACGTATCAAAGGCAAGAAAGGCGCGGCAATTCTGATCGAACAGCAACAAAAAGGCCTGGAGATGCTTGTGGAACGTGGCATCCTGGTCAAAGTCAACTCGGTCATGATTCCCGGGATCAACGATGAGCATCTAAAAGAAGTGAGCCGCATTGTGAAATCCAAAGGCGCATTTTTGCACAACGTCATGCCGCTCATCGCTGAGGCGGAGCATGGTACGTTTTATGGTGTGATGGGGCAACGTGGTCCAAACTCCAAAGAACTCCAGGCATTGCAAGATTCTTGCGCGGGCGATATGAATATGATGCGCCATTGCCGTCAGTGCCGCGCAGACGCCGTTGGGTTGTTAGGGGAAGACCGTGGTGCGGAATTCACTTTGGACAAAATCGATGAAATGGAAATCGACTATGACGCAGCGATGGTAAAACGTGCCAAAGTCCATGAGGCCATAGCCCAGGAACTGGAATCCAAGGAAGCGGCGAAGAAGCAAAACGAGATTGTGAAGGTACAGTTTGGCGAACCGGAAAAGGTATATCGCCCGGTGTTAATGGCGATTGCAACTACCGGTGGTGGCGTTATCAATCAGCATTTCGGTCATGCGAAAGAGTTTCTTGTCTATGAAGCCTCTAAGGAAGGTGTGCGGTTCATTGGACACCGGAAAACCGATTTGTATTGTTCCGGTGGCGATACCTGCGGCGATGGTGAAACCGTATTGGGCATGACCATTAAAGCGCTGGAAGGATGCGAAGTGGTTCTATGTTCCAAGATCGGTTACGAGCCTTGGAGTCTACTGGAAGAAGCCGGTATCCAACCCAATGGCGAGCACGCCATGGAAGCGATCGAAGATGGTGTTATGGCGGTATACAAAGAGATGATCGAAAACGGTCAATTGGATGAAGAACCCGCCGAGCAAGAAAAAGTTACCGCTTAATTGGAGATTGATCATGGCTTTAGAAATTGTTGAAACCTGTGTGAATTGCTGGGCGTGTGAGCCGTTGTGTCCCAGCAACGCCATTTATGAGGCAAAACCGCACTTTTTAATTGATGCCAAGAAATGTACCGAGTGTGAAGGTGACTACGCTGATACTCAATGTGCCAGCATTTGCCCCATCGAAGGCGCGATTCTTAGCAGTCTTGGTAAGCCGGTGAATCCTCCGGGTTCGCTAACTAATATACCGCCGGAAAAATTGGCGCAAGCCATGGCGGAGTTACAAGCTCACTAACGCAAATCTGTAAACGAGGTGT
>JASFLF010000603.1:0-3370 GCA_050118235.1 Gammaproteobacteria bacterium
CTGGCGCTTTCTTAATCATTCCTGTGGCGAATTACGATTCGCCCAGCCAATCCCGGGGTTTTAAAAAGTTTTCGTACAAATTGGCCTCTGGCGTGTCCGGCTGCGGTCTCCAGTTGTAGCGCCACTTTACCAATGGGGGTAGTGACATCAATATGGATTCGGTACGCCCGCCTGTTTGCAGTCCGAACAATGTGCCGCGGTCGTACACCAAGTTGAATTCCACATACCGGCCACGGCGGTATAACTGAAAGTCGCGCTCGCGCTCGCCGTAAGCGGTGCTTTTGCGCTTGGCCACGATGGGCCGGTAGGCGGGCAGATAATGGTTGCCCACGCTCTTGAGGAAGTTAAAACAGGTCTCGAAGTCCCATTGATTCAAATCGTCGAAAAACAAGCCACCCACACCCCGGGTCTCATCGCGGTGTTTCAAATAGAAATACTCGTCACACCATTTCTTGTAGCGAGCATAGACATCTTCACCGAACGGATCACATGCCCGCTTGGCGGTTTGGTGCCAATGCACTGCGTCTTCTTCGAAGGGGTAATAGGGTGTCAAATCAAAGCCACCGCCAAACCACCAAATCGGATCTTCACCCTCTTTGTGAGCGATGAAAAACCGCACGTTGGCGTGTGAAGTGGGTACATAGGGATTATGGGGATGAATCACCAGAGAGACGCCCATGGCGTCGAAAGCACGGCCTGCCAGCTCGGGACGGTGAGCCGTGGCGGAGGCGGGCAATCCGTCGCCGTGAACGTGAGAAAAGCCGATACCGGCTTGTTCGAATACCGCGCCGTCGCTCATGACGCGGGTCCGGCCGCCACCGCCGCCCTCGCGGTCCCATTTGTCTTCGACAAATTTGCCTTCACCGTCTTCTTCTTCGATGCCCGCGCAAATACGGTCTTGTAAATCCAATAAAAATTTTTTCACCTCACCGGTATCGGGTTGTTGCGCCATGTCCAGTCCCCATAGATGACAAATTAAATGACCAATGGTACCACAACCGGCAGGGTTGTAACGGTGGGTTCGGCTACGCCCGGGGCAAAGAAAAAAATCGAAGCTTGGCGGTTTAAATTGTCGGTAGTGACCTGGACAGGCAGCAACAGACTAGAAGGTCTATCTCGATACTTAACCTGCTGTTGACCAGCAAAATCCGTAGAGCCGGTAAATACTGGAAGCGGGCGTCTGGCAGTGTACAAAAAGTCAGGGAACCAAGCTAGAAGACCGACATTCAATGCATTCTACTGAAACCGGTCTTTGCCTTTACACATTTAAGCGTACAAGCGATACGCGGATTTATGTGTAGCCACCGAGGTGGTCAAGAAGAATACGTCGTTCGGTCCATAAGCGGTGCATACATGCCCCCTGCTTTCGATTACCCGAGGGAAAAGCCCATATATGCGAACTCCCCTCCGCCCACTTGCCCGAAACTCGGTCGCTGTGGATGGTTGGAATGCATACGGGTTTGTGCAACTGACGACAACCAACAATCCAGCTGTTGCTGCGCCAGGTAGCCGTGGTTGGGATTCGGCAAGCTTGATGATTAGAAAGGAACTGAATGTGGTGAAAGATTAGGCGGATTTTCGGAAATAGTAGCGGAATTCAGGCCAAATTCAGGGCTATCTAATGGCTACTGGGCCGGTCATTAACTGGTGAACTACAGCTGGACTCAGGCGAAAATGGTATTTATTCTTCCTATACCCGGTCAAGCACTACCTTTTTATAGCGGCACTAAACTATTACACTCAGCCGACTCCTTAGGCGGTAGGCTGCCGTGACAGGTTACACATTATTTAAAGCTTACTCATACCGGAATATTTCACCCCGGACAAATAAGCCATTTCACGATGCCACGTAGCCAAGTCCCCCCTGTTAAATTTACTTAGTGCATCGTGACCGCAGGCTCTGGCCATGACTTTCATAAGCTCAATGGAAGCGGTAAAAAAATTGTGCAGTTGAGCGGCGGAATTTGCTATGTTTAATTTTTTACGCAGTTCCTCTTTTTGTGTGGCGATACCCGTAGGACAGTTGTTGCTATTGCACATTCTTGCAGCGACACAACCAATCGCCTGCATCGCACTGTTAGACACAGCAATGCCATCAGCACCTAAAGCCAGTGCCTTGACGAAATCAATTGGAACGCGTAAGCCACCGGTAATAATAAGTGTGACACGACCGCTTGCTCCTTGTTCGTCGAGATAACGACGCGCCCTTGCTAGTGCTGGTATGGTTGGTACGCTGATATGATTTCTAAACATCTCCGGTGCTGCGCCTGTACCTCCGCCTCGGCCATCTAATATGATGTAGTCCGCACCGGCATCAAGTGCAAATTGGATATCTTTTTCAATATGATTCGCGCTGAGCTTGAATCCGATAGGAATCCCGCCGGTTATCGCTCTAACTCGATCTGCGAATTTTTGATAGTCTTGCACCGAAGCGAGATCCTTAAAAGTCGGCGGCGAGATAGCGGGTTGGCCTTCAGGTATTCCTCTTACTACGGATATTTTCCCTTTGTTTTTATTGCCGGGAAGATGGCCTCCCGTACCCGTCTTTGCGCCTTGCCCCCCTTTAAAATGAAAGGCTTGTACTTTATGTAACAGTTCTTCGCTGTATCCGAACTGAGCACTGGCTAATTCGTAAAAATAACGCGAATTTTCCGCTTGTTCTTCAGGTAGCATGCCGCCTTCACCGGAGCAAATGCCTGTGCCTGCCAGCTCAGCGCCTCTTGCTAGGGCGATTTTTGCTTCTTCTGATAATGCGCCAAAACTCATGTCCGATACAAACAGAGGAATCTTTAAAGTTAAGGGTTTCTTGGCCTGCGGTCCAATAACAAGTTCGGTTGCAACGGGTTGATCTTCCATTAAGGGTTTAACGGCCATCTGGGCAACCATAATCTGCAGATCATCCCAATGTGGTAATTCATGGCGGGGCACGCCCATCGAGGTCATTGGCCCATGATGCCCCATTGTCTTCAGCCCTTCTTTGGCTAGCTGATGAATGAACTCAACGGTGGGTTCTTCTTTCGTAGCAACTGCAATGGGAATTTCTGCGGCTTGCAATCCCGGCCCTTCTTTACCAACCTGGTCATTCGTAAATTGCTGATGTGTCCCATCGCAATAAGGTCGGTTACCGCTATGCTTGCAAGCGCATAGGTAAGCATCACCATCTTCCTCGGCAACTACCACTTTTGGTGTAAACGATGTTCCAACATGCGAGCCGTCACAAAACGGCTGACTTTTTGATCTCCCGCAAGTGCAAAAATGATACTCCTCGCCTTTTGCAAGATTCACCTTCACGGGTTTGTTATTTGCAATAATCGGATTGCTCATTATTTGTTCCTCTTGATGTGTTTTATGCTGTCCATCAGCGTACACC
>JASFLF010000604.1:0-3358 GCA_050118235.1 Gammaproteobacteria bacterium
GCTCGGCGATGAATCGACACAATTTTTGAACCCGAAGGAATTAGAAAATGCCGGATTAGACGAAGTTCAACCAATGGAGAACAACGGCGACGAATTGGCAATTAGCGAAGCGGACCACAGCCCTGACGATGAAGAACCTATGGCCATAAGATTACTGTCGGAACAAATCTACAACAAGGCATATCGGGATACGTTGATAAACTCGTTTAAGAATGGATCGATGACGTTGACCCAGAGACGCGACTTCTATACAACGTTAAACCATCCCGACATTTCCACCGAAGATAAAAAGTTACTGCATAGGGAGTTTATGCTCGCGTTTCAAAAGCAAAAAATGACACTTGAACAAATATTTGGATATTCCGAATAGGGCGTAAATACACACGTATCTAGCGTAGTGTCCCATACCGCTTGACGATTCAGCGTGACCAGAAACCATTAGCTGCTACGATGGTACATATCACGAATAACATCAGCAAACAAATTTACACAAGCCAATAAAGAGCCGCAATATAATTTGCATCAATGACGCCGGAAAATGCCGCTTTAGAAGGCCGCATCAAACCCAAAAAGCACGTAGTGTTCCTGTGTAAGATGCCCGGTATAGTACATACCGCTTTGCGTCTCCTTGTCCTGCAAATCAAAATTGGCCTCTACAACACCTTTGACGTTGCGCATAAAATAATACGAAGTATTGACCGTGAGGCTGTTGACATCAACGCCTTCATAAACCGTATCGGTGTTATCGAAATCACCGCCATCGGCGTAGTTATATAAGAAGGAATATGCCCATTTATTGCCGGGCACCCAATCCAGTCCGGCAAACAGGCCCGTCCACTGGTATTTCGTGTTAGCATCGATAAAACCGTCCCATTGGTTCCACAGATACTGCCCGTACCAATACAAGGTCGGCCCAAACTGTCCCGACAAATCCAGCCCGGCAACCCGTTTATCGGTATCTCTATCGCCGTTGCTGGTACCGGCCTCTCCGGTAGCGTTTTTCTGCTTGCCGCTGTAGGCAAACAATCCCGCGGTCACCGGCCCGATGTCGCCGCCTAAGCGCGCGAACACCGCCTTGGAATTGTTATTGTCAAAAAGATGGTCGGGGCGCTGGTAACCCGGGCTGTTAATGGTCACGTTCTCATCAATGCCATTACCGTTTACCACGCCGATATTTAGATCCAACGGACCAAAATCACGGCCGAACACCGCACCGCGTTCATAGGTTATGCCCGCCAGGCGGTAGACCATATAGTCTTGGAACGTCAGGCGAGTCTCGCGGGGAAACATGAGATCCGAAACCTGGAACTGTCCCAACATCAAACTGACTCCACTACCGAAGACATCGTCGTGGGAAAACCATGCATCCTCGATGACTGTTTCGCCGTTGCCGCCTTTCTCGGCGAATATGCCATAAAAATAATACGTAATGTGATCCGATAACGGCGCGCTGGAAATCAGTTTGATCAAATAAGGCGCTTGAAAATCCGTATCCGCCTGGGTTTTCTCACCGGTGGCGATATCCACTGCCTCTGCGGAGCGCCCCTGAAAAAAGGCTTGTGCGCGAATGGCCAACGGGACTTGATCGGGCAGGGCCAATTGATCGTCGCCGGTATCGACCGTAGCGTCTTTCCAATTGTCTAAGCGGTAATTGGAGGCCATAAATTGCTGACCAAAGGCATTGAGTTTGGGAAACGCGACGTGGCAGGTGATACACGTCAAATTGTATTTTCGGGCAAATACCGGTACCGCGCCGGCATCAACGGGCAACAAAGACATTAATAGACCAAACAGACACAAGGTTATAAGAGAATGACACATATAACGGTGCATGAGAAAAACCTCCCTTTATCATCACACTTTTTCAATGGTTGGCGCCTTGCACTGTCAAACTCGCCCGTCACACAAGTGTAGTTTGTCAACTGTTCAATGTGCAACACAAGCATCCATGGACGCATTGATAATCCGCAATTTGGGGAAATCGGATATTGAAGAATTGTACGCAAGCTGCGCCTAAAACGCGCCTGAACTGTGGCTTTAAAACGCGGTAAGCAGTGCCGCTTTTAACAATCCTATTAGGTTTGGTAAAGCTCTGTGTTCTATGATTGCCCAAATTTGAGTTGCAAGTAATCGACGAATACGCGACTTTTAAGCGGCATATATTCCCTGGAAGGATATAAAATCCAGATGGCGTTTTCAAAGTCGGTTGCTGTAACCACATACTCGGAAAACATCGAAACAAGCTCTCCGGAAGCAAGCGCATCGTTGATCAGCCAATCAGGCAAAAGTGTAAGCCCCATCCCGGTAATGGCACATTGTTTTATGGCCTGCGAATTGGTAATCAGGTATTTTCCTTTGATGGGAATATGTTTGATTCCCCCCCTTGAATCTTTAAACAACCAATCCACGCTGTACCCGGTTCTTGGGAACACCAGACAATCGTGGTTTTCAATATCTTCCGGTTTTTGTGGTATCCCACAGCGCCTTATATAGTCAGGACTTGCGCACACATGGAATTCCATATTCGCCAGGCGTTTTGCGATATACGACGAATCTTTCAATGATCCCAATCGGATGGCAACATCTATGCGCTCTTCCACCAGGTCGAGATAAGCATCGGTTAGTTGCAATTCTATTGATAGCTGAGGATGAGTTTTTGCCAACTCAGGGATAATAGGGACGATCGCCGTCTGACCAAAGACTGTTCCCGTGGTGACACGCAAAGTGCCTTTCAGCTCTTCGGTAACATCCAACGCGAGTTGCCTGGCGGTTTCAATTTCGTTAACCACTGGATTGATGCGCCCAAAATACACCATAGCCGCCTCCGTTGGCTCCAGCTTGCGAGTGCTGCGTTGGAACAAGCGTATTCCCAGTTCGTTTTCCAAAGTCGCGATGGCGCGCGATATTGATGATGGTGCGACTCCCCTGGCACGGGCGACGTCCGCGAAACTACCATGGCGCATAACTTCCACAAACAATTCAAGGGTCTCAAGGTCCATTCGTGCATTATCTGCAATAGTGTATTGCGGTTCAACGGATTTATTGCGTCAAATAAAACCAATATCCTGTGCTCACATCCAACAACACTTCGGGAGCAAACGTTATGTCACAAGTAGCTGAAATACCATCCTATAAGCAACAACTTAAAGTACTCATTGAAGAACTGGGCACAATGTTGCCGCAAGAAAAATTTGCCGTATTTAACAACGATGCAACCCGCCTCGCAAGCCAATATCCCGCACCGCTTAAATTGCGAAAAGGTGACAAAGCGCCGCTATTTTCCTTGTCAAATGCAACGGGTAAAACCATTAGTATCGAAGAATACCTGAGGAAAGGACCCGTTGTGCTGACGTTTTAC
>JASFLF010000605.1:0-3357 GCA_050118235.1 Gammaproteobacteria bacterium
AAAAGCACTTTGGATGATACCTTGGATTGTGTATTTATGTTCCGCCCGGATACCCTGAATTTCTTTTATGTGAACAAAGGTGCGATCGAACAAGTGGGCTACCGCCGGGAGGAGCTGTTGAATATGACGCCGGTGGAGATCAAGCCCGAATACGATGAGCCCCGTTTCCGCTCATTATTGCAACCGTTGTTGGACGGCTCTCGTCACTCCATCACCTTCGAGACAGTTCATCAACATAAAGACGGGCGCCACGTGCCGGTGGAAATTTTTCTGCAATATTTGGCACCTGCCGATGAAACGCCCCGCTTTGTCGCCATTGTTCGCGATCTAACCGAACGCAAACGGGCGGAAAAAGTATTGTACGAGCGCCACCAACTCCTGATGCTAATTATTAATAATGCTCCGCTGGTTTTGTTTGTGATCGATCCAAATGGCATTTTCAAGCTGTCGCTGGGCAAGGGTTTGGAGAATCTGGGGCTGGAGCCCGGTCAAATGATTGGTCAATCCGCCTTCGAGGTATATGCGGAGAATCAACAAATACTGAAAGACATAAAGAACAGTCTGGCGGGAGAACATGTTGTGTCCTACACGGTGGTTGCCGGCCGCAATTTTGAGACGTTTTATTCCCCTTTTTACAATTCCGACGGATCGTTCGCGGGTACGGTCGGCGTTGCGTTGGATATTACCGAACGTCGCCAAGCCGAGTTGGAACTGCGCAAGCACCGGGACTTATTGGAAGAACTTGTCGCGCAACGTACTCACGAGTTGGCGGCCGCCAATAAAGAGTTGGAAGCGTTCAGCTATTCAGTATCGCACGACTTGCGGGCGCCGTTGCGCTCCATAGACGGCTTCAGTCATATTCTTTTAGATGATTACGGCACTCAGCTGGACCCAACGGCCACCGGTTATTTGCACAGGATACGCACGGCCGCTCAGCGCATGGCACAATTAATCGATGATTTGTTGGAGCTTTCCCGAGTCACACGAAATGAGTTATTCATCGAGCCGGTCAATATCACTGCTCTGGCGGAAACTATTGTGGGGGATTTAAAAGCCGCGAATCCTGAGCGCCAGGCGAAGATCAGCATTGAACCAAAACTGCGTGCTCAAGGCGACGTGAATTTACTGCACATCATGCTACAGAATTTAATTGCTAACGCATGGAAATACACCGGCAAGAAAGCCGTTGCCGAAATTACCTTAGGTAAACTGGATGCGGAACAAAACAATATTTTTTATATTCGCGATAACGGTGCTGGATTTGATATGCGATACGCCAATAAACTGTTCGGTGCCTTTCAGCGACTGCATGGCAGCGATGAATTTGAAGGCACCGGTATTGGTTTGGCCACCGTACAGCGCATCATCGAGCGTCACGGGGGCAAGGTGTGGGGCGAGTCCGAGATAGGCAAAGGGGCTACTTTTTATTTCCAATTACCAGCGGCTGTCGCAAGCGCTACCAAACACTAGCAAAATAAACCCGGACAACACCAGGTGTCATCCGGGCTGGGTATATTAAGTGTCAACAATTGTTAGTGCGCGATCGGCGGCGGCATGACGGTGCTTAGCTTGGGATTGCTTTCGCCGTGAAAACGCTCCATGGCCGCCCTGCCTTTACGGCTGTTGATTCTGACCATTTCAAAGTTTTCACATTCCGGGCAGGTGATGCTTTTATAGGTAATGGCATGAAAAATCGTCCATGCCAGCGGAATCAACAAAAACGGTAAAAACGCCGAGAATAAGGTAAAGCTAATAAACACCATCCAGATCATGATATCGACAAAAAAGCTGCCCGCGCCTTGCGCGGTGGGCTCGCCAATATGTCCACAATGTTGGCAAATTTTGGTTGTCATAATGCACCCCGAGATAGTTGTGATTTAAAAGCAAATACGGTTCTTTATAAAATGGCATATAGAATAAATTTCATGTTGATGTAGATCAACGAACCATAAAGTCCCTAATTGTTTAGCTTTTTAGTTGGATACTGTTTTAGTAACTTGATCACTGTTGAGCAATTGTGCCGCAATCGGTTTGCTGGCTTCACCGAAGTATATGGAACGATGTGGAAACGGAATTTCAATGCCTTCGGCGTCAAAGCGGTATTTCACGCGGCGGCGATATTCACGGCCCACGTCCCATTGTTTGATGGGTTTGGTTTTTAGTCGGCCTTTGATGGTTACCGCGGAATCGGCGAAATTGTCCACGCCGAAAACTTCCACATCGTCCACCATTAACGGGCCGAAGGCTTCATCTTCGCGCATTTCCTTGCCGACTTCACGCATTAGTGTCATGACCCGGTCCACGTCTTCTTTGTACGCCACTCCGATATCGAACACATAAGCCGACCATTCATTGGTTAAATTGGCTAAGGTGCTAATGGTACCGTTGGGGAAGACATGCACGGTGCCTGACAAGTCGCGCAGTACAATGGTGCGAAAATTGACTTTCTCCACCAATCCGCCGGTACCGTTCACAATCGCCACATCCCCTACCCGGACTTGATTTTCCAGAATCATAAAAAAGCCGGAGATGACATCGCGCACCAGGTTTTGCGCGCCAAAGCCAACCGCCAAACCCGCAATACCAGCGCTGGCTAGGATTGGGGCAATGTCCACACCGAACTCCCTTAAAATGACCAAGCCGACGACTACCCACACCACGATAAAGATTGCCTGGCGCACCAAACGAATTAATGTTTCTACGCGCTTTTGTTGTTCAATGGGAGCATGGTCATCTTTCTCCGCCATACGCAAGAGTTGTTGTTCCATTTTGCGCAGCAATCGGCGCACGATTTTTAAGCCAATCCATGCGGCCAGTAAAATAAACAACACCCGCAAGCTCGAAAACATGAGGTTTTCCCAATTTAGTTCTTCGGCAAATTTTGCGATTAGATCCATGGGTATTCTCCTGATGGGTAAACACAGACCGCAACTGTTGGACAGTGTATTCGTACGGTCTGAATAGAGTGGTTCGGCGGCTAACCGGTATCTGTCAGGCGCGGGCACTGTTGATTATGCCCCGCCGTGATTTTAACAAACCATGGAGTGTAAAGGAAAAAAAAGAACACGACGTACAATGTGAACGTTTCCAGTCCAAGTATTGGTGCTACCTTCTGTGATCAGGTGCCGTTCGTAGCTGTGCACTCTCATCGCGCTTCTTAGGTGTGATGTTACAAACTTTTGCGGATACGACTAAAGGCGTGTACGACTTCTTCACCCAATAGCTTCAACGCGGCCCCTACTTCCTGGGCGCTTTCCTTGCTGGCGGAACCCAATTCATCGGCTTTGGCTTGGAAGTGTTGCCATTGTTTTTCGGCTTTTTCCCATTCTTCCTGCGCTTCTAATTTGCCCAAATGGA
>JASFLF010000606.1:0-3352 GCA_050118235.1 Gammaproteobacteria bacterium
CGCCGCGTTCGGCTATGGTTCTTGCCGCCATGGCCTCCGCGGCGGTGCCGATTTCATCCACGATAATAACCTCCGGCATATGGTTTTCCACCGCCTCTATCATTACGGCGTGCTGTTCATCGGGATGTGTCACTTGCATACGCCGGGCGGATCCTATGGCACGATGGGGTATGTCGCCGTCACCGGCGATTTCATTGGAGGTGTCAATTACAATGACCCGTTTGTCAAATTCATCCGCCAATACGCGAGCGATCTCCCGCAGTTTTGTAGTTTTGCCCACACCGGGCCGGCCCAGCAATAATACGCTGCGGTTGGCTTCAATGAGGTCGCGAATTAAGTCTATCGTGCCGAAAATGGCACGGCCCACACGCAATGTGAGACCGATAATACTGCCGTGACGGTTGCGTATGGCGGAAATTCGGTGTAGCGTGCCCTCGATGCCGGCGCGATTGTCGGCTCCAAACTGGCCTACAGTGGATATCACTTGATCCAAATCAGCACGATTTACCGGTGTTTCAGACAGATTCAATGAGTGTTGCGGTAAGCGTGCCTGCGGTGGGCGCCCTAAATCCATGACCACTTCTAACAATTCTTCGCGCGGCAAGCTGTTAAGAGCTTGCTGTAAATTCTCCGGCAGGGTCTTAATCAAGAGGGATAAATCGTCAGTAAATGTTTCAATGCTCATATGAACTGCTTATGTTGCTGGTCAGCACCAGGGAATAGTTGAAATGTGAAATTATACTCCCAATCCGCCTGGACTGCTTCCAGTCTTATGCAGGGAGATATTTCTTACTGCGGATGTGAGTTCGTCAATACCGCACCCGTTGCATTATCTTGAAGACCTTGGCGGAAGATAATGTGGAAGACAAGCATTGAAGACAATGCCGGCCACTTTTAGTTTCAGACGATATATTCGGGAAAAGGGTGTGGAGCGCGGAAACCGAGGTGCAAGGGTGAATGCAATGATGAATAAATGGTTACTGGGAGGGCGGGCATTGATCTTGGTCAAAACAAGTCTTAGCATTTTACGTTAATTTCATATTTTATAATGAGAAATAAATCCTAACAGGGCAAAAATTTTTGGATGCAGGGGCTTCTAGAGTGGTATTTTCAGGGGTGCGCACAGGTTTTTCTAACCGGAGCATAGCTCTCTCTCGGCAACTGCCCCATGCGTCGCCTAAAGCGCCTACTTTTGGTGCTCTACCTCGTGCATCCATGCACTCGTATGTGAGGATTAGATAAAACGAGCACGATCCTGAAAATACAGCTATAGAAGGAGTAAAGTGGTCCTGCGCCGATGTTATGCAACGTTAGGATAAATATCGGCTGCTTTGCTGAGCTAAGCGGAATTACTTGAGCTGACGAGGAACAATGGTATGTATGGCGTGATTTTCCATTTTTTACGCAACTATGTAATCGAAAAACACGGTGGCATTGAAACCTGGCGCGCATTGTTGTCCGCCAATGGACATAAAATAGATAACTATAATCCCATTACCGAATACCCGGATTCCGATGTTATCGCACTGGCCAAGACTGCCTCGGAGGCGTTAAACATGCCATTTGCCGCAGTGCTCGAGGATTTTGGTGCCTATACCGGCAAACAACTAGTGACTTTTTATAACATGTATGTCAAAACCGGTTGGAAAACGTTTGATGTCATTGAAAATGCCGGTAGCAATATTCACCGGGCGCTGAATCAATATAACAAAACCCGCAAACCGCCGCATATTGATGCAAAGCGCGTGTCGGATGATCAAATGCTCATACATTATTATTCTCAAAGAAAACTGTGTCCGGTATTAAAAGGAATCATCAAAGGGCTTGGAGAACACTATGAGGAATCCTTTATCATAAAAGAAACGGAATGTATGCATGCGGGGCATCCACATTGCACTATAACCGTTCAAAAAATTAGCTAGTGGGTGTAGATATTGCGAAACGAGATAAGTAAATTCAATTTACTAATGTAGTACTTACTATTTGGTGTCTCTTGCGTTTTATGTAAGAAATTTCCCGGCCCCTTGTGGTCTTATTCAGAAATTACAAAATGTGTAACGACTCAGTTATGTGCTAGGATATGTATCTTTCTGTTTAATATGGAAAAAATCAAATTCGTAAGCCGCAGCCTGACAGGCGATAATGTATTCATAGGGGTTGTTTAAATATCCGGTTTTGGTATCTTTGCACCCGTAGTCTCTAACTTGGTTTGATACAAGGAAGAAGGTGTCACGGAGGAATTTGGAGGGAGTGCTGGTCATAGGAAATGATCCGAACAAGGGAGGTTCGGGACGGAGGTATCGGAAGGCGGCCTATGCCGCCTTCTTTCGTTTGTGCTGTGTTATATATGCGCTGTCATCGGTAATGTAGTTAATCCATGCAGCGTCGATTAGGTTGAGAGGCTAAGTCGTCTCGCTCCACATACCTTTTCTGCACAAACCAGCCATTGTACAGGTATTGCACGCTTGACTGTCTCCCCATGCCGGCAATTCATGACCTTTCTGCAGTGCCGTCATGATATCGTCTAACCGGATTGCTACGGCCTGTTGTAACCGGTTCAGCTCTTCATCCTCAATATAAACGTTGGCCCCAAACCGGTAAACGTCTAAACTGAGGTATTCAACGCGTTCGGTTGTCGCGGATTTATCAACAAATGTCTGCGCCAACATGGCGTAAAAAGGCAGTTGTACCGCTTCCCCGGATGCCACGTCTTCCTTGGAGGGCACTTGCCCGGTTTTGTAGTCAATAATTTTGAGACCGTTCTTGAGGCCCTCGGCCGATCGATCGATTCGATCCAATTGGCCTTTGATGTTGCATTGGCCGGAGTAGGTGATACCCTCGCTGCGTTTTTCCACTTTATACACCTGCCATTGTGCGGCTTGCTCGATTTGCCAGGCGATGTACTTCGGTACCAATTCGAGCCAACGTTTTAGCCAGCTTCGGTGAATGAAATTATCTTCAATGTCTTTGGCGAAAACTTGTTGGGAAATGAGGGTTAGTAATTCGACGGCGGCTTGGAAATTTTCTTCAATAAAAGGTTTGTTAAAAGGCCCGGGCAAACCCAATCCGGTGACGGGGCTATGAAACGCCTGTAAACACAAATGCACTTTCTTACCGTATTCATCTTTTTGCAGCATTTCACGGACCGAATCCGGCGGTGACAAACGCAAACAACGGGCCGCGAAAAACTGGTAAGGGCAATTCATCATTTGCTGATAACTGGTAGCGCTCATGGTTTTTGGCACTAATGCCGCACGGACTATGGCGGCGGGGTGCGGCGGTATTTGCTCGGGCAATGTCACGGATTCATCGCACCATTGAGTCGTGGTGCTTTCTACCAAATGTTTCAGCT
>JASFLF010000607.1:0-3337 GCA_050118235.1 Gammaproteobacteria bacterium
TACTGGAATGCACGACGATGAACCGTTTGCTGAGCGATAATAGCAATTAAGAAATTATGAAGTGATTAACTGAGAAACTGTTTATTAGTAAAAATACTTATTAATAAAAATACTTATTAATAAAAAAAGGCGCCGTTGGCGCCCTTTTTTAAAATCACAATGCCCGCTTTTTATATCTTGTCAGTTCGGCGTCTGACCACACCAAGACCTAATAAACCAAGCCCCAAAAGCGCTAAACTTGTTGGCTCAGGAACTCGTACTGTGCGATCCGTTGAAGCGTCTTTTGAGAATGGAGCGTTGTCAATTAAAATTTTGTTTGTTTTCGTCGAATTTGGGTCCAACGCATAGAAATCAAAATGTAAATCAATATCCTTGCTCAAGCTTGCCAAATCAAATGAAATTGTTTCGTAATACATGCAAGTATCACCGGCACCACAAGTTTCAATGGCAGCGTCCGGTGAAGTTTGTGCGTTGTATTCTTTTGCCTGGGCCGAGGACGACGAGAAATCAATAGCAATCTCAAAAAAATAAGTCTCAAAAATACCGTGACTCTGCAGATCATCGCTGCTTGATAACATTGTGTCTAGTGGTGGAGTACCATAAGCCATATCCCCCGTGACATCCACAGTGGTTGTGGTACCGCCGTAAGTAAAGTCAAAAGAGCCATAGTTACCATCACTTGTGCTTTTTGGCCAAACGGCAGCGGATATGAAGTAGTTGAGACTTTGCCAGTTAGCATCTGTTACACCACTTCCACTGTTTCCAGGTTGCAACAGCGCCAACAGGTCAAAAGTATCGTTTGAGGTTACAGTTGATTCGTTTAGGGAGCTGTCTGGATTCACGCCGATGTAAGAACCCCCCGGAATATCCAACTGCATGGTGGGGACGGCAAATACGGTTCCACTGAGCCCCATCATCGCAGTAGCAAAAAGTAATTTTTTCATTTTTTTCTCCAAAACCTATTTCAAACAGCTGAATGTATGAAAATCTAGAACCTTTCCTCTGCACAAGGAACAATTGTCTATTATTTGTTCAGTAAGCAATGTTGAGGCCAACTCAACAAGGGCTTGAAAAATTGGGAAAAAAATACCAAATTGTTGAGGGTAACCCAAGTGAACTGTAAATTATTTCGACACTACTGTAGAGCGAATCGCTGTAGGACTATCGAGCCAGCAATATAACTAATTGTAACTACGGGGAAATTATGAAAGGCTTGTTTGTTAAGGATTTCGACAACAAATTAATGGTGTCAAATGATCATCTAACCTTTCCCGCTATATTGGGATAATCCAATTAACGCCTTCCAGCAACAGCCGCACCACGCCACTGACCAGCAAAGCAACTCCCACGGAAAACGAAATCGACACCACGGCAAGTTTGCGCCCTATGGTATTGAGCATCACCGCAAACGTGGATACACAAGGGATATAAAAAGTTAGAAATATTAAAAACGTCATTATTTGAATCCAATCCAGCTGGGAGCCCACATCGAACGTGCCTAAAGCCTGATAAATCATCAGCAATGACAGTTCCTTGCGCAAGATGCCAAACAATATAGGCACTCCCAGCACCACCGGCAGGCCTAACCACCAGGAAGTGACGGGAATAAACGCAGTATTAATATATTCATCGGCACCCACATGGTTGAGTAACGCCAATATCACACTGCCGCCCACTAACAGGGGCGTGACAATAGTGAGAATATCCCGGGTGCGCAACCAGGTGTGGTACAGCAGCGTACGCCATTGCGGCACGGTATACGCCGGGATATCCTGCACCTGACCCGGGCCACTGTCTCGATAACGGCGTTTCAACATACGTCCCAATAAGGCGATGATGACCGTGGTTAAAAAAAAGATGGTGAATACGCCAATACCGCCCAAATATTTGCCCGCCAGCGCCAGGATGACAGCGGATCGCGCCGAACAGGGCACAAAGGTAATCAGCAGCGAAGCAATAAACCGGTCGCGCCCTTGGGTGCTGCGCGCCACACTGGAAATAGCCGGCACATTACAACCTAATCCCAATAAAAACGGCACCGCCACCCCGCCGTGCAAGCCGATTTGATGAAAGCCCCGGTCCACCACAAAAGCGATGCGTTGCATAACACCGGTTTCCTCCAGCGCCACTAATAACAGCACCAGTGGAATCATATAAGGCACCACAATTCCGATGAGCCCGATCAAGCCATCGACCACCGCACGGCCGATGACGCCGCCGGTGGAGTGAGGCTGCCAGGGCGCCACCAGATCCACCAAGCGCGCCGCGGTTATGGAATCCAGCCAGGCGCTGACTTCGAATACCACAAACAATACCGCGGCAAACACCGCCATGCTGCCCAATAATCCCCACTGGGGATGCAAAAACAATTCGTCCAGCCAATACCGCCAGCCCTTGCCTTCATGGGGGGCGCCCATGCGGCTTACCGCTTCGCGTAAACTGGCGGCGCGATGGTGGCGGTCGGCGTGGATTTCATCTTGTAGTGGCCGCGGCAGGTTGTGTTCGGCCTCTTGTTTCAATTGAACGAAATGGGGATATTGTTCGGGAAAATGCTGTTGCAGTTCGCTGACCACAAACTCGTCATTGGCCGCCAATTGAGTGAGTAAAAATTCATGCGGCACACGGAACGCTTTGTGGATATCGGGCTTGACTAGCGCCTTACTCAGGGGCTGCAAGCTGTCGCAGATGTGCTGATTGGCCGGTTGTGGCAGCGGACAATAGCCTTGGCGCACGGCATCCACCGCGCCGCTGAATAGTTCCGCCAATCCCCGCCCCATATGCGCCACCGTTGGCACCACCGGCACGCCTAAACGTTTACTCAATACTTTGACATTGATATGCATGCCCTTGTCCCAGGCTTCATCCATGCGATTCAAGGCGACGACCATGGGCCGTCCTAGGGTGCTGAGTTCCAGAAACAATTCCAGATGCCGGCCCAGTGCCGCGGCATCCATCACCTGAACGATGACATCCGGTTGGGCGAATGGCGCCGGTGGGCCACCAGGCTCGTGTGCGGACACCGGCGGGCGCTGGTCACCCCACAGCAAATATTTCAACGTGACCAAATCGTCGGGCGGCAAATTGATTAAGGTGTCGATGCTGGGTAAATCCACCAGCGCGGCTTCGTCCAGCCCGATCTGTACCTTACACTCGTCGTAAACTCGTTGGCTGCCCGCCAATTCACCGCTATTCACAGACGTACTGGATACCGCGTCAAAAATAGTGGTTTTACCGCTCCCGGACATTCCCACCAAGGCGATTCGCAAACGCCGTTCACCGCGAAACAGCGGCTCTTGTAGGGGAATGTTGAATTCCTTGGGGAGGTTCATGGGCTTAG
>JASFLF010000608.1:0-3334 GCA_050118235.1 Gammaproteobacteria bacterium
GCCCAAGTCCAGGCGACCATCGATCGCTTGGCGCAAGTCATTACCCAGGACTACCACGATAAAAATCCGTTGCTATTGTGCGTTATGAACGGGGGCTTGATTTTCACCGCGGAGTTGTTGTTGAAACTGTCGTTTCCATTGCAGTACGACTACATACACGCCACGCGGTATGCGGGTGAAACCCGCGGTGGCGAGCTTAATTGGATTGCGGAATCCAGCATCCCTTTGCAAGCCCGGCACATACTCATTGTCGACGACATCAACGACGAAGGTATTACCTTGGCGGCCATTGTGCAACATTGCAAACAGCAAAATCCATTATCCGTAAAGACCGTAGTATTGGTGGACAAACTTCATGACCGCAAACGGGGCGCGGCGGCGGATTATCAAGGTGTCACCGTCGGGGACCGTTATGTGTTCGGCTATGGCATGGATTATAAAGGTTACTGGCGTAATGCGTCGGGTATTTTTGCCGTCAAGGATTCATAAATAAGCATTTTTTAGGAGAGCAAATTTGGCGGATCTAGCCATCATCGGCGGCACCGGTTTAACTAAACTCGAAGAGTTGGACATCACCAACCGAGAAATTGTGCATACACCTTATGGTGATCCATCGGGCCCGATCAGTCATGGTGAACTGTACGGTAAAAAAATCTTGATTTTACCACGCCATGGCTATGGTCACACCATACCGCCTCATAAAATAAACTATCGCGCCAATATCTGGGCTTTGAAAGAAGCCGGCGCCAGCAATGTATTAGCCGTTGCCGCTGTGGGCGGCATAACCGCAGAAATGCGCGCCGGCGCGTTAGTGGTACCCGACCAACTTATTGATTACACATATTCCCGAATCACCACCTACTTCGAAGAAGGCTTGCAGTCCGTTACCCATATCGATTTTACCGAGCCCTACAGCGCGGCGTTGCGAAGTTTGATTATCCAAGCCGCTGCAAATGCCAATATCGCCGTAGTCACAAAAGGTACATATGCCGCAACGCAAGGACCGCGGCTGGAAACAGCGGCGGAAATCAACCGTTTGGAACGCGATGGTTGCCATCTGGTAGGTATGACCGGTATGCCTGAAGCGGCACTGGCCCGGGAATTGGAGCTAGAATATGCCTCTTTCGCCGTGGTCGCAAATGCCGCCGCAGGCAAAGGTGACGGGGAGATCAGCATGCAAGACATCGAAATACAACTCAAAGCCGGTATGCAAAAAGTCGGTTTTGTACTACAGCAACTGGTCAAGCTTTTGTAAGCAAATTTACGAATGCCAGAGATGCAGTGCATTCAAGTGTTTTCCGCTTCACTTAGATCAGTATCGATGTCCGCTTAACAGTTTCAGCGATAATCGTTAAACTTGCGCTTTTTTCAAAAAATCCACACATAACCCCGCTCAGGTCATGGCAATTGCCATTAACTGGACCTAAATTGTCCATACAAACAAAGTAATTGGATTTTTTTACCTAATTAGCTCAATTAGGTATTGAAATAGAGGGGTATAGTTACTATACAATAGTTGACTAAATTAGTCAGAAATAACCATTTGGGAAATGTGACATGTCTGCGAGCAGTGATCAAGTTGATAAACTCATCAAGAGTGAATACGAACACGGGTTTGTGACCAACATCGAGTCGGAAACCCTGCCGCCGGGTCTTAATGAAGATACCATTCGGTTTATTTCGAACAAAAAGAACGAACCGGAGTTTATGCTGGAGTGGCGCCTGCGGGCGTACCAGCATTGGTTAACCATGAATGAGCCTGACTGGGCGTCTGTAGAGCATCCGCCCATTGATTACCAGGCCATTTCCTATTATTCCGCACCCAAGAAAAAAGGTGATGGTCCCAAAAGCCTGGATGAAGTCGATCCTGAACTGCTGGACACCTACAACAAATTGGGTATCCCCATCGAAGAGCAAAAAGCCCTGGCGGGAATTGCCGTGGACGCCGTGTTTGACAGTGTCTCGGTGGCCACTACATTCCGTAAAAATCTCGCTGAAGCCGGGGTGATTTTTTGTTCCATCTCCGAGGCCTTACAAGAGTATCCCGACTTGGTGAAACAATACATGGGCTCGGTGGTTTCCTATAAAGACAATTTTTTCGCCGCATTAAACGCTGCGGTGTTCAGTGACGGCACCTTTGTGTTCATTCCTAAAGGGGTACGCTGCCCCATGGAATTGTCGACGTATTTCCGCATTAACGAAGCGAACACTGGCCAGTTTGAACGGACGCTGATTGTTGCCGAGGCCGGCAGTTATGTCAGTTACCTGGAAGGCTGCACGGCACCGACGCGCGATGAAAACCAGCTGCATGCGGCGGTCGTGGAACTGGTGGCCATGGACGATGCACAAATCAAATACTCAACGGTGCAAAACTGGTATCCCGGCGACGCCGAAGGCAAGGGCGGTATTTACAACTTTGTGACCAAACGGGGCGAATGCCGGGGCGATCGCTCGCGCATCTCCTGGACGCAAGTGGAAACAGGTTCGGCCATTACCTGGAAGTATCCCAGCTGCATTCTCAGGGGCAAAGACTCCGTCGGGGAGTTCTATTCCGTGGCGGTGACCAAGGGCAGGCAGCAAGCCGATACCGGCACCAAGATGATACACATGGGGGAAAATACCCGCAGTACCATCGTTTCCAAAGGCATATCCGCCCAACACGGTCAGAACGCTTATAGGGGCTTGGTGCGCATGACTCCCAAAGCGGAAAACGCCCGAAATCACACTCAGTGCGACTCCTTGCTGATCGGTGATCTATGCGGCGCGCACACCTTCCCCTATATGGAAGTGCGCAATCCCACGGCTAAAGTGGAGCACGAAGCCACCACCTCAAAAATCAGCGAAGATCAGCTGTTTTATTGTCGGCAACGGGGTTTATCGGAAGAAGACGCCGTGTCCATGATCGTCAACGGCTTTTGTAAGGAAGTGTTTAAAGAGTTGCCCATGGAGTTCGCGGTGGAAGCTCAGAAGCTGTTGAGCGTCACCTTGGAAGGTGCTGTTGGCTAAGCGGATTGAATCAACGAGGAATTATCTATGTCGAGTAATGAACAAACTATGTTAAGCATTCAAAACCTGTGTGTGTCGGTGGAAGGCAAGCCCATTCTCAAGGGATTGGACCTGGAGATCAAAGCGGGCGAAGTCCATGCCATCATGGGGCCCAATGGTGCCGGTAAAAGCACCTTAGCTAATGTGCTTGCTGGCCGGGATGGTTATGAAGTCACCGACGGCAAGATTCTATTCGCCGGTGAAGACATTTTCGAATTAGAGATTGAAGAGCGCGCCCATAGAGGCTTATTTCTGGCCATGCAATATCCGGTGGAACTGCCGGGGGTCA
>JASFLF010000609.1:0-3330 GCA_050118235.1 Gammaproteobacteria bacterium
CTTCACTCAGTCGCGATGACGCCGAAGCCATCCGCGACTTGCCCGGCGTCATCGCGGTGGCGCCCTCCATTCGAACCGGTGTGCAATTGCGCTACCGGGGCACCAATTGGGGAACCGCCATTACCGGAGTCACCCCGGATTTTATCGTGGTGAAAAGCTGGCCGGTGGCTGAAGGGGAATTTTTTACCGAGCAACACGTCGTCAGCGCCGCCCATGTGTGTGTATTGGGACAAACCGTGGCGCGGGAATTGTTCGGCCTCAGCAATCCCGTTGGCGAGACCATCGTCACAAAAGGCCTGGCCTGTAAGGTATTGGGTGTGCTGTCAGAGAAAGGCGCCTCCGCTTTTGGATCGGATCAAGACGACAGCGTGTTTGCGCCGCTGACCACGGTGCAACGCAAGATCATGGGTGTCACTCATATCGACCATATTGAGGTGCAAACCGCCGGGAGGGAGGCTACCTATCAAGTCATGAAAGACGTTACCCAGTTGCTGCGCAATCGCCACCGCATCACAGGTGACCAGCCCGATGATTTTCGCATTTACAATCGCGCCGAACTGGCACAAACCTCGGAAGAAAGCGCTCAAGTATTTACCTGGTTGCTGGGCAGTATCGCCTCGGTATCGTTGTTGGTTGGCGGCATCGGCATCATGAATATCATGCTGGTGTCGGTCACCGAGCGCACCCGCGAAATCGGTATACGCATGGCCTTGGGGGCGCGCCGCCGGGACGTGCTCTGGCAATTCCTGCTGGAAGCTTTAGTATTGAGTATTGCCGGAGGAATCATGGGTATACTCCTGGGACTGGGTGGCGCAGTAGCGCTGTCCAAATTTTCCAACTTCCCGGTCAGTATTACGCCGTGGTCGGTAATGTTGGCGTTTACCTTTGCCGCCTTAGTGGGGGTTTTTTTCGGACTGCACCCCGCACGTAAAGCCTCGCGGTTGCAGCCCATTGAAGCGCTACGATATGAATGATTTAAGGTATTACGGGTCCATGTGAAAACATATGGAAAATTTAGCCTGATAGACAAACGAGAAATTTATATTCACCACGAAGGACACGAAGAGCTCGAAGGTAAAAGAAGTAATAAAATCTTTCAATAATGCCGGCTAAATTAAGTAAACGGGAGAGTACATAAAAAAAGCGCTGAGCGTAACCCAGCGCCTTAAATCATCACCTCGCTAATGCTTACGCAGTGGCCCGTTTTGAGTCCTGGTCGTTCACTGGTTGCTCGATCGGCTGGCCTGCCTCGGCTTTCCCCGGCAGCGGCGCGTTGACGCCGGTTAAGATGGAGTTGATCGTGCGCAGCTGTTGTTCCAATTCAGCGCATTCCTTTTCCAGACGCTGGATATTCTCGCCCAATTGCTCGCGGGAGGCCTTGACCTGTTGCATAGTGGACAAGCGCTTTTCCAATTGCTGTTTACGCTCTTTGATCTGTCTGCCTAACGGCGACATGGCGGATTTGGCCCAACGCTCGGCGTCTTCATTCGCGCGGAAAAAGATATTCCGGGCGTGACTGACCATATTGACGAAAAACTTTTTCACCACAAAGCTTTGTTCGGTCATCGTGGTGACGGGGCTGTTGCGAAACTGCTCGGCTCGCTCGTAGAGTTGATTCAGTTCACGGCTGTATTTCGTGGTGGTAAACAGCTCCGGTTTCACGTTGGTGAAGCCGTGCTCCTCGCGAAACCGCTCATAAATGGATTCGACGATTTTATTGGCCTTGTCCACTTGCCAGTTCACTTGCACCATAGTTTCCTGCGCACCGTCGAAAAAGGTTTTCATGCCCCCTTTCATGCCGTGCGTGGTCCAACTGTCTATCATTGATTCGCGGGTTTTACCGATGAGGCTGTCCATGCTTTCCAGAGACAGGGATTCGCTCAAAGCAATCAATTGGCGTTTGAGCACTTGCCGGCTGGTCTGGAAATTTTCCACGTCTTTTTGATACACGGCTTGCTCGGCGCGCAGCTTTTTCATGGAGTTCATCAACACGTCGGCGTTCTTGCCGGACATTTCCCTCAGATCGGTCAGTTGTTCCTTATTGCCTTTGTAGCGTTCGCCGAGGATGCTCTTGGTGGTTTTCACCATGGAGCCGATCTTGGAGACAATGTTGTCCCGCACGATCTCTTGTTTGGCGGGCAAAATATCTTCTGATAATGTGGCTTCCAAGGTCATAAGTCCGCTGCGCTCCAGCAAGGCGACGTCTTTTTTAATTTTCGCCAGCAAGCCCTTTTGCGCGGACACCGGATAAACGTCTTTGCGGTCCACCTCCAGCATTTCAGCGGTGTCGCGACATTGCTCGTCTATATTGGACGCGACCTTGGCGTCATCCTGTAGTTCGTCCCACAAGGTGTCGATTTTGTTCAACACGATAAGAACACCGGTTTGCTGATTTTCCCGATAGATTTTCGCATGTTGTTGCCAGATTTCCATATCTGACTTAGTGGCGCCGGTGTCGGCGGATAGCACAAAAATCACCGCTTGCGCGCTGGGCAACATGTCCATAGTCAATTCCGGTTCACTGCCCAAGGCATTTAAACCAGGAGTATCTAGAATTACCAAGCCTTGTTTTAACATGGGGTGCGGGAAACTGATCAACACATGGCGCCACATGGGTATTTCCACATTAGTCGGCGGTGCGTCTTTGTGTTTGTGCTGCTCTTCGCTGTACAATCCCAACTTGGTGGCTTTTTCCACCGCCACGTCTTTAGTGCGGACAATTTCCTGAAACGATTCCACCAAGGCGTCGGTGGAACTCATATCCAGTTCGATGGTGGTCCAATAATCCGGATGTTGTTTATATTCGGCGATACTCATGTCTTCCAGGCGAGTCTCGATGGGCAGCATGCGAATATAAGGAGCATCGGCTTTTTCATCGTAAAACAGCTCTGTGGGGCACATGGTGGTACGACCGGCCGAAGACGGCAACAAGCGGCGCTGATAGTCCGCGAAAAATATCGCGTTGATCAGTTCGGTTTTGCCCCGGGAGAATTCCGCCGCCACCGCAATGGTGACATGATCGGTTTTTAAGGCTTCAATGGTTTCAAACAATCGCAAATCATCTTCCGGCGAGCTCATATCATGCTCTTCCAACCAATTACGGTAAGCTTCGATTTGTCTGCTAATGTCCGTTTTCCAGCGATTATACGCCTCTAATTGCTCAGTAAATTGTTCCTTCACCATATCCAACATACCTAAGTATTTAATTATTTTAGTGAAATAATATTTTTAGCTACCTGTATCAATAGCGGCCAACCCGAAAATAAGTTTAGATATTTGAATTGCTTTGCATTTAAACAGAGATCCGGGTCACGCAGTGAGTTCTTCATT
>JASFLF010000610.1:0-3330 GCA_050118235.1 Gammaproteobacteria bacterium
ACCTTCGGCAATTGCCCGGTCTTCGTTCCAGACACGACTCTCGACCGCCAGCTCCCGGCGCGGTTCTACCGCAGACATCCCTGCCTGCGTACCGATTCCGTCCATGGAATCGTCCTGCGTCGCCTAGAGCGCCTACTTTTGGTGCTCTCGACTGCTTGCTCCAGGCGCAGTTCTAACACCGACATCCCTGTCGGCGTACCTCCTGCGGCCATGTAGTTGTCGCTGCCGCTCAGGATGGCACTTATTCTGTAATTTCAGTATGTTCAACGGCTGAACATTATTGTTGTAATAGTAGGTTAAAATTTTAAAATGTAAAGTGTTTTTTTTCGTGATTCGTTGTTCGTTGTTCGTTGTTCGTTGTTCGTTGTTCGTTGTTCGTTGTTCGTTGTTCGTTTTAAAATAAAGTGGTTCGTGGTTAGTGTTTCGTGATTCGTTTAAAAAATAGTGGTTCGTTGATTTAACCAACTATGCGTAGATCAGGCGGCGCCCTTTCGGTTCTGGTATCGCATCACCAAATTCTTGGGCTGTATCGAGCCAAAGCTGCATGGCCACTTGTGCATTTGCCAACGCTTCAGCGGGAGTGGCGCCATGCGCCATGCAACCTGGCAACTCTGGTACGTCGGCGATAAATGATTGATCTTCCTCGCTCCAATAAATGATGGTTTCGTATTTATACATCACTATTCTCCGGCTAAATGGTATTTCAAAATAATCTCACGAACTTGCCTAACCTGATATGGTTTAGCCTTGTTGCCATCTCGTTGTATGTTTAATTTTTCTTCAATGCCATCTTTCCGATAAAGGTGATGACTTCCACGAATTCGCTCTTCAAATCCAAGATGGAGCAAAAGGCTTCGAATATCATCGAAAGCAATATTTGCATCCGATGTTCCCCGTAGGATTTTTTCCAATATTTTTTCTTGTTTTCCCAATGCAATTTCCTTCGTATTGCCGTTGTTCGTTGTTTAATAAGAGTGGTTCGTTTTAAAATAAAGTGATTCTTTGTTGGTGGTTCGTGTTTCGTGGCTCGTGATTGTTGGCGCCTGCATACAAGTGTCAAGTATCCAGTTGGCGTTTAAGTGATCTTATTAGGCCTCGGAGCATCATTAGGACTTTTGTGGTTTGTTCTTGGAGTTGGGTTAGGCTGTTTGAGTCAGCTAGTCCTATTGATCGGGATAGTTCTATTTGGGTGTCTAGTTCGCTGGCGGAGCCGGTTGCTATGTGAAGAAATTGAATGAATTCTTTTGTTCCGTTGCGGTTTGCGCCTTCGCCCCCGTGGAATATTACTCGTCTGACCATATGTCGTTGCTCAATCTATTTTTTAAATATCGATGTCCGTAGGTTGTTTTTAGGTATTTCTCACGCTTCATGGCATCAAAGCGACTACGGCAAGCTTCATAGTAAACCAATTCCAAAGGTCGACGATGTTTCGTCGATTTTGTCTCCCCATTTTGATGTTCAATTATGCGGCGTTTCAAGTCGGACGTGAATCCAGTATAGAAATTTCCATCCATTTCACTTAGTAGAACATATACATAGTACATCATACTTATTCCACAGGGTTGCTCGGGATAGAGACTGCGCAGCGGCGCATTTGGGAAGTCATTCCGTAGATTTCTTCTTTTGGGTACGTTTGTGTTATTTCGTAGACTTGTTTTGCTAAGCTCATTGATGTTTTCCAGACTTCCAGGTCTTTGTGGGATTTCATTTTTTCGTTGTTGGTGGTTGGTGGTTCGTATTAAAGAATGGTTATTCGTTGTTAGTGGTTCGTGTAAAAAGCAGGTCCGAGGTTAAAGGTTAAATACATAGGCTCTTGGTCCATGCTTGACCAGCATTTCAATGCCCGGCTTCCGGGTTTATTTTCAGCCTTTGTATTGCTCAGTGTTTTTGTTTGCTCGCCGATTGGTTCGATCCCACTTTAGAAAAACCACTCACTTTAGTCGGGCATTTGCCGATATGGCTGGTTTTCCTCCCTTTGCGTTCAATGATTGAACATTTTGCGTAATATTAGTAGAGTTTTTTGAAATGTAAAGGGTTTTTTCGTGGTTGGTGGTTGGTGGTTGAGATTGCCACAGTGTGGAAAAACTTGCCTCGGTAGCTGGATTGCTGTTTCTGGCGCAACTACCGATTGCCGGATTCCGGCGTAGTTCTCGAAGGATGCCATAGAGTGGCCATGCATTCTTCGCAATGAATGGGGCGTGGGTTTTTAGGGTTGGTGATTGTTTTTGTTTTGTTACAGGAGTGGAATTCAAGATTGGCTGCTTAGAGAAGAGCCACTCGTATTTTGGTAATATTCACATTTTGAAATACGGCAGAGAAGTGTATGCTTACGCTTTTTGCCTGACACTTATATAAGAAATTACCAACCGATACAACTAATTGATATTTATGGAATTTTATCAGAGCGCTGAAAAGCGTGCAAAAGATCTGGCCGGCACTTGGCCAAGGTTGCTAGCCACTTTGTTGGTTCATGTAATTGCATTTTTAGTCGCATTGAAGTGGGGTGATCAAGAGAGCCGTATATATTACTTGCTCGTTTTTGGGGTAATCGCTCCTTTTATATATCTTTTAACAATTAAAAAGATATTACAGAATAAGGACAACACTATTCAGCATTCATCAGACGATAGCAGACGTTAACTAAAAGATTATGGGAGGCATTACAATGAGCGAAACTACTTTTTTAAATATCGGCGTTTCTGAAATCGAAAAAATCAGGAGGCTGTGTCAGTCACCATTAAACTGGAGTGATGGCGGATATTGGATGGGGAATGGTCCGGAACCTAATTGTTCATTGTCACAAGAACAAATAAAGACATCAAAAATTTCAATCAAATGGCCAAATCAAGAATCTGTAGATCGATGGAACGACAATTGGTCGAAAGCTCAACGTAGAATGGGATATCTAGGCACCGCACTTATCAGCACTCTACTTTGGGAAGTTCAACTTACCAGGACAGCGTTTTTAGCCGTTGTTGGGGGCGACTTGCTGGTGGATATATTGAAAGGTGAAAGTATTGCCGCGATTCCCTATCCGAAACCAAAAGCTGGTTGGACGATGGAAACGACATTAGATTTCTATTATAGAAAAGCGGTTAGTCCAAGCAAGAATATGCTAAGAGTCAAAAAGACAATTAAAATGTATGATGAAAACATGAAATTGGTTGATGGGCCTTCAGTCAACACAGTGGAATTTACTTCGGATGAAGTCCCACATGAATTGTCAAAAATGCTATTTGCTCAGCCTGGAACGAACGTTTCATATGAGTATTAATTAAAAATACCCAAAATGCATATTTATACTACAAGGGAAATATTTGTTAAGATTTT
>JASFLF010000611.1:0-3326 GCA_050118235.1 Gammaproteobacteria bacterium
CTATAAACTGTATGCAGAAAGCTTAAAGGACAAAGCGCATTTAGAGGCCATCGTCAGTCAAGCGCAGGATATTTTGTCACAGGCGCTAAACACTGGCTAGGAAAATATAACCACGAAGACACGAAGAGAATAAGGAATTTAGTTTTTTTAATTTTTTTCTTCGCACCCTTCGTGCCTTCGTGGTGAAAAATTTTATTACGTAGGAAAACACTCTCATGAACTCAGCCAAAAACAAAACTAAAATCGTCTGCACCATTGGCCCGGCGTCGGAATCTATCCCAACGCTGGAGAAATTGCTCAAAGCGGGCATGAACGTGGCGCGGCTTAATTTTTCCCATGGTGATTTCAGCGGTCATGAACAAGTGATAAAGAACATTCGCCAAGCTTCCCTCAATACGGGTATTCGAATCGCCATTATGGCGGATCTTCCCGGACCCAAAATTCGCATCGGCGTGTTAGAACAAGAACCCGTCGAACTCAGTGAAGGCAATCAATTTGTATTGACCACCGATGATATCATCGGTAATCAATCGCGCGTATCCATAAGCTTTGATAAATTGCCGCAGGTAGTTAAAAGCGGTGACACGCTGTTTATCAACGACGGTTTAATTCAATTAGAAGTGCACAGCGTAAAAAATCAGGACATTATCTGTAAAGTCCTTGTGGGTGGCGAACTGCGCTCGCGCAAAGGTCTTAACTTACCCGGCATTGAACTGGGGATCAGCGCTTTTACCGACCATGATCGCAACTGTCTAAAATTTGCGTTGGAACACGGTGTGGATGCGATAAGCCAGTCATTTGTAGCCACTGCCGCCGACATAGAAGCCGTACGGCAATATGCCAAAGAAGTCGGTCGCGTCCCTTTTATCATCGCCAAAATAGAACGCGTACAAGCGCTGGAAAATATCGACGATATCCTTAAAGCCAGCGACGGCATAATGGTCGCGCGCGGCGATTTGGGTGTGGAAATCCCCATTGAACAAATCGCCGTCACCCAAAAACAATTAATGCAAAAAGCCAATCAATACGGAAAGCCGGTCATTACCGCCACTCACATGCTCGAATCCATGGTAGAACACCGACGCCCTACTCGCGCCGAAGCCACCGATGTAGCCAACGCCATTCTCGACGGCACCGACAGCGTCATGTTATCCGGCGAGTCAGCCATGGGCAAATATCCCGTGCAAGCCACTGCCATGCTCGCGAAAATCGCCATGGCAACCGAACCTAACAGACCTCAATACCGCACTCGGCAAAGCTTGCGCCAAGACCCTGAAACACGAAACCAGGCAAACGTGGTGGATCTGATAGCGTTGAGTGTTCAGTACACCCTCGATCGCATACAACCGGCCGCCATATTAGTTCCGACACTCAGCGGCAGCACCGCGCGCAATATCACCCGTTTCCGCTTACCCGTTTGGATAACCGTGTTTAGCCCCAGCGAATCCGCATGCCAATCATTACAATTCTCTTACGGTGTAAATCCTGTGCTGGTGGAAAAGGACTTGCCCGACTGGGCCGAGTTTGGCAAAGAGTGGTTGAAATCGCAGGGTATTACAAGCGGCTTGGCGTTACTAACCCAAGGGCCTTCGGAATTAAGTCCCAGCGGCAACCATCGTATGGAAATATTGGAGTTGCGTTGATTGAGTTAAACTTCACATTGCAATACCATTACATGCGAGGCATTTTTTTGCACCACGGCAACCTCTACCAACATTTGCAAATGTATCAAGCCAAGCAGCTACTGGAAATCTTTCGAGACTATCGCCCTAAGAGGTACTTGCAATGACCACCACGCAAGCCCCATTGTCGCCATCATGCGGAAAAACCAGAAATAGCCAGTAATGAACCGATATTTATTACTTACTGCTGTTGCTGTGCTTATAAATTATGGTTGCGCATCAACACCGCAAGATGCAGCGGCTTCCGCGCCGCCAGCCCCCGAAGAGGCGCTGGTCAATGTTTGGTATGCCACCGATCGCAACCGAACAGAAGCTGACAACCTAAAAGAGTTTTTTGGTGTCGAACGCGACGAGTTGAGTTACGGAATATGCCAGGTCGCCATTGATCTCGATGAGAGCGTTTCACCACTGGTCGACCAGACACTCTGGCATTTAAAATCCGGCGAGGAACCTTCCAGTGCTACTGAGTTACGCCGAATTAATCCCATAGAGAAATCTGATTTCTTTGCGCAGATGCGGAAAACCTTGGATGCTTCCTCGGAAAAATCCATTTTGCTCTATATCCATGGCTATATGCGTTCGTTTCAATTGGCTGCACGGGAAGCCGCAAGATTAGCCTATGAGATTTCCTATAAAGGTCTACCGGCTTTGTATAGTTGGCCTTCCCGGGATTCACTCGTGAACTATATCGCCGATGTTGCCGGTGTTGACTGGTCGGTGGCTAACTTGCGCGAATTTCTGGAAGACCTAACCCTGGAAACACAAGGCGCAACTATCCATGTAATTGCCCATAGCCTGGGCAATCGTGCTTTATTAAATGCTTTGGTGCAATTGCGCGAGGAAAGTGAAGAACACAATCTACCTTGGAAATTCGGTGAAATCGTGCTGCTCGCGCCTGACTTTGACCGAGCCACTTTTACACGTGACATAGCGCCGGTTCTAACTAACGCCAATTCACGAATAACACTATACGTCTCGGCAGTTGATATACCATTACTTGCTTCGAAAATGCTAAGCGCTTATCCGCGTCTCGGCGATGGTCGCTACGGACCGACGGTGATACCGGGGATTGAAACCATTGATGCCACAGACGCCGTCGGCTGGGTCAGCGGCCACACCTACTTCCGAAGAAATGTTCAAGTATTAAGCGATTTGCATTATTTAATCGTTAATCACATGAGTGCAGCCGAACGTCCGACATTACGAGCTGTAGAATCGCCTGAGGGTAGGTATTGGAAACTGCCAGATTTACCGACAGAGGAAACAGATGAAGAGGAACAGTGAACGGTTTGCAAACTTCAATCAAATCATAGTGTTCAACCGTAAGACCTTCCAATACCAAATGTGTCTATAGCGCGCTTCGGCACGGCTTAACGAGTAAACCAGTAAACAATGCCTGGTATATCAGTCACACCAAACAACAGATACCATTGATTGGTGGCCCTATCAAAATCGCGCGTACCCAACGCGAATCTGATTTTATTTTCCAGTAAACCAAGGTGAACTTCGCCACCAAAAGAATCGAAACTGCCCGAATCCGGAGTTCGGAAGTATCGATAATAGCCGGGCGTAATACCATAGCTACTCAACACACCTTTTCCCGTTAGACGCGTATAATTAAGGCCTAAGGAAAAATAGTTATCT
>JASFLF010000612.1:0-3325 GCA_050118235.1 Gammaproteobacteria bacterium
ACCGCTGGGCGCATTCGCCGACGCTTCCACCGGCAATTCATTTAGATCAACGAGACCGGCACCGTTTCGAATCCCGAGAACACGAGCCTTATCACAACGATCATCAATACCGGGAACGCTTTAAACCGCTACCTGGCTATCAACCAAACCAGGATCATGATCGTAAGGAGCGTGAATACAACCGTAAAAGTCATGAGCAATACCGCAATAATCCACCGCGCAGACGGGAATCGAAAAAATAGAAGAAAAGCGACAAGACCGGGATCAACGCCCTTGTGAAGCTAAATAACTCAAGCCTGGTACCGTTACTGACACCGTTACCGTTATGAGTGTCCTAATTTCTTTTGGTAAAAATGGCTCCTTAGTCCTTGATTAATCGCCTGGCCATATCCACTTTACGTACAATCATTTTCACGGCTTGCTAAGTGCTAAACGGGTTATTTTCGTTGATGGTATTCCATAACCAGCACTTTAATCTTTAGTTTCATGATATCTTTCAGCATGCGCATTTTTCGTTCATGCTCCTGGTGCGCAATATCGTAGATTTGTTTTCTCAATTTTTCGCTAGTGGCCCGTAGGTCCGATTAGCTTCGCGTAATCGGACGCATGAAATTGCTATCGAAGCAACAACACTCGAAATAAACAACATAAGATGCCTAAATGCTCAACTACCGGCGCGGATTCATTCCGGGCGGTACGTGGTTTTTTACTAAGAAAGTAAAGCTATGGAGAATAATAAAAAAGCTTTTGTGTAAGGACATTTTCATCTTCATCGACCACTTCAATCACCCAGGGGCCTACCCACTTTACTGGTATATTTTTACTGGTCCAAACCCGCCAGCGCGGACCGCGCACGTTAAATGAAAGCTCAAATTTGGTTTTATTGTTGTATTTCCAGCGATGGGTTACGCGATGATTGGCATAGTTATTTATCTCAGTAAAAAAAGTAATTTTATTTCTCTCTGGAATACAGATATTATCCTCTGGTTCTCGTCGATTAACGCCAGTCGTTAGTAGTGCCCGAGAAACATATTTAGTTTTAAACAGTGAATTTGTATTATGTGCTTCGACAAAATCATCGTCTTCATATGTTTCGTACAAGTCTTCCCTGCCGCGATCATAGAAATATAGGATTCTTTGAGACTCGTCTGCATAATGCTGTTTAAATACTTCAGAATTAATGTCACAGTTTTTGTCATTTTTACATAGCTTTACGAGCTGGCGTAGTTTGGCTAGCTCAGAGATAACCAGGTCATTATCAATACATTGGTATTCAGCGGATGCGTTCTTAACTTTGATTGTTTGAGGCGCCAATTTGTCTGATTGTCGCTGAGTAAGGTTTACTTCTTTGTCATGCTCCTCAATGCAGCTATCGTATGCTTTTCTGTGTTCACATGCATTTTCACAAATTGATTGAATGGTCCCGCCAATTAATCCGATACGTTTTATTAGGAGTGAATTGTTTGCACTGGCCACACAGCTTCTTTGTGAATTATCGAAACGGTGTAATGCATAATTACAAACCGATAAATTTTCCGCATCAACGTTTTTGAGAGGTAATGTAGAGATATCACAACTGAGTTCGACACCGATTTTTTCGCGCAATTGCTCAGCAAAAGATTGACCCACATTCGATATTTTCTGGCCACGCTGTACGGCGCCCTCTACGGCAAATATATTTATTCTATGGGAGGCTGCTGGCGTTTCTTGATTAACTGCACTACTGAATCCAACATTGACTACTTCTTCAGGAACAACATAATCACCCACTTTCTTTACAATATCCTTGCCGTCTTCTAATAATTTTTGTCCTACCTCTTTGGATTTTTCAATCACCTTCTGGGCAGCGTTTTCGGCTCCTTCCATGTATATTTTTCTAATCTTTGCTGCATCCTCTTTGAGTTTATCTGAGGTATTTTCATCATCATCAATGTATCGTTCTTTAAATTTCTGACTGCCCTCTTTAATTGTTTTGGAAGCGGATTCTTGGAGTTTTCGAGACTCTTCGACTATTTTGTCGACTGAATATTCCTCTTCTGCGTCTTTAGTGTCGTCCACGTTAATGACTGTTAACCACGCTATTGAAAGGTACAGCAAAGAAAGGACGAGGGAGAATTTTTTACGATTTAAACCATTCATTTTTCATCGGGACTAGTGCAGGGCATTATTTGGTTGATCTTGAGAGATGATTCAATATCCAGCCTGACATTTGGGAAACTAAACACATTAAATGCATTATTTAATCCACTTACACCGAAAAACCGTGAAATTTCATATTAATACGAATTATTTAGTGTCACTCCCATGTCAAAAGTCGGCCTGGTTCGCGTCCTCACCCAAATCCAAATCGCCACCCTCTACTCGGAAATTGGCCAACATCGGTATTCCAAGAAGTGAGATTGAGGGGGGATTGGGGGGCGGACCAGCATATTTATTTGAATCAAAGCATAATACACTTCCGAAAACCCCCGGGTCATATTGGTAATCATATTCATTTGGTGGTTGCCCGTAGCCCGTAGGTCCGATTAGCTTCGCGTAATCGGACGCATGAAATTTTTGTGGTAGCATCAACACTCGAATTGAATAAAACGTGAGATACATAAATGCCCAACTACCGACGCGTCTTCATTCCGGGCGGTACGTGGTTTTTTACCGTCAATTTGTTGCAACGGCGTGGTAACGATTTGCTGGTGCGGGAGATTGATTTGTTGCGTGATACCGTACGTCGCGTGCGAAAAAAGCATCCCTTTCATATCGACGCTTGGGTGGTGTTACCGGAGCATATACATTGTGTATTGACTTTGCCACCCGATGACAGTGACTTCAGCAAGCGCTGGCGCCTGATTAAATCCGGATTCTCCCGTGCCTTGCCGAAAACTGAACGCCTCTCCACCGTGCGAAAGGCGGCTGGCGAGCGTGGTATTTGGCAGAGGCACTTCTGGGAACATTGGATACGCGATGAAATGGATTACCTGCGTCATGTGGAATATGTCCACGTCAATCCGTTGAAACACGGTTATGTTAAACGTGTGCGGGATTGGCCTTATTCTACATTTCACCGGTATGTGGCTGCCGGTGTTTATCCGATTAATTGGTGTGGCGATTTGGACTCGGTGGTGGGTGGGGGAGATTGACATTCGTCCGATTACGCTGCGCTAATCGGACCTACGGGCTCGGAACATTGGATTCGCGATGAAATGGATTACGTGCGTCATGTGGAATATGTCCACGTCAATCCGTTGAAACACGGTTATGTTAAACGTGTGCGGGATTGGCCTTATTCTACATTTCACCGGTATGTGGCTTCAGGTGTTTATCCGATTAA
>JASFLF010000613.1:0-3316 GCA_050118235.1 Gammaproteobacteria bacterium
CTTTCCAGAGTTACCGCCCCCTTTTATAACACTTGGCCTTAGCAGGGGTGCGCCTTCAGCCACTCGGCCATCTCTCCCAAAATCATTTTTGTGCTTTTCCGCCCAAGCTGAAACACAAATGCCATGGCGTCAAAGAAAGCGGCAATTCTGCCAGATCTAAGCCAATTAGTGAATCTCTTTTTGACAGATTAGCGGACATAACGATAGAACTACAACGGTTCATCGTCTATCCTGATTAAACTTTAATCAAACAGTGAAATACTTGGTGGGTGGGTGTTGCAGCCCGCTATAGCTAACTAGCTGCAACAGCCTCGAATCCTTTATCCAACGGCTTTTCCTGCTGACTGGTCCGCCGGTTGTTCTTGTTCAGCATTCTCCCCTTGTTTTTCTTTTTGGATCCGTTCGTATATTTCTTCACGATGCACTGATACGTGTTTGGGTGCGTCAACTCCAATACGGACTTGATTGCCTTTCACACCCAGCACAGTTACCGTTACGTCATCGCCGATGATCAAAGATTCGCCGACGCGTCTTGTTAGGATTAACATCTTTTATATCTCCTTATTCTAGCCGAGCTCCTACACATTAAGGTGGCATATTCACTTTACTGTATCGGCTTGCTATCTTAAATCTTCAACACAAGTTTTGCTGTAACAATATTGCAAAAATATGCGTTGTCTCAAAATCTTAGCTTTTTTTTGCAAAATATACAGCAAATTACCGTTAATTCTGGCCTTGCTCCAAACCAAAAGCGTTGTGAAGCGCCCTGACTGCCAGCTCTAAGTATTTTTCGTCCACTACCACGGAAACCTTAATTTCTGAAGTGGAAATCATCCTGATATTAATGCCTTCTTTGGCCAATGCCTCGAACATAGTGCTGGCAATGCCCGCATGAGAGCGCATTCCTACGCCCACCAACGAGACTTTGACAATTTTGTTGTCGCCATTGACTTGTTTAGCACCTAGTTCATCGGCCACTTGCTGCAAAATCTTCATCGCTTTGTCGAAATCATTGCGATGTACGGTAAAAGTGAAGTCCGTTGTGGCGTCGGCGCCCACATTTTGTACAATCATGTCCACTTCGATGTTGGCCGCACCAATGGGCCCCAGGATGTGGTAGGCAACGCCGGGTTGATCCGGAACACCTAGAACGGTTAATTTCGCTTCGTCACGGTTAAAGGCGATCCCCGAAATCTGGGCTTCTTCCATCTCTTGTTCCTCGCTTTCATAACTGATGAGTGTGCCGGGACCTTCATCAAACGTGGATAATACCCGCAAGGGCACATTGTATTTACCGGCAAATTCCACGGAACGAATTTGCAGCACTTTCGAGCCTAAACTGGCCATTTCCAGCATTTCTTCAAAGGTGATTTTCGATAAGCGTCGAGCTTGCGGTACGACGCGGGGATCGGTGGTGTAAACGCCGTCCACATCGGTATAAATTTGGCACTCATCGGCCTTGAGGGCGGCCGCCATGGCCACTGCCGTGGTATCGGAACCGCCGCGGCCCAAAGTGGTAATGTTACCCGCTTCATCGGTGCCTTGAAATCCGGCCACCACAACGACTTTTCCGTCCGCCAGGTCTTTTTCCACTTTCTGTTTGTCGATATCCAGGATACGCGCCTTGTTGTGTGCACTGTCGGTTCGAATGTGTACCTGGTGACCCGTGTACGATTTGGCCGGGCAGCCTTTTTTGATCAATGTCATTGCCAGCAAGGCAATGGTGACTTGTTCCCCGGTGGACAGCAATACATCCAGTTCCCTGGGCTCCGGGGAATCGGACACCGCATGAGCCAAATCCACCAGGCGGTTGGTTTCACCACTCATGGCGGAGACAACAACCACTATTTTATGACCTTGATCGCGCCATTTGATGACTTTATCGGCGACATTCGCAATTTTTTCGATGCTACCGACCGAGGTGCCACCGTATTTTTGTACAATTATTGCCATATATTTTTGCTGTAATAATTAGACAGAGTAAAAAAAGCGCAAATTAAACACTATATTTCGTCCAAGATAAAGGATTTTGAGAAGATATCAACTGCGGAGAATGACGGACTGCCGATCGGGCAACCGCAACGCCATTTCAGGATTGCAGCTGCTGGCGAACCCAATCCGGAACCGATTTCAGTGCGGCATCCAAGGCGGCTGGGTTGTTACCACCAGCCATGGCCATGTCGGGTCGCCCTCCGCCTTTACCGCCCACTTGCTGAGCAACGGCGTTCACTAGATTGCCGGCGCGCAGCCGATCGGTCTGGTCTTGGGTCACGCCAGCTACCAGGCTCACTTTGTCGCCTTGCACCGTCGCCAACACCACCGCGGCGGAACCCAGTTTGTTTTTTAGCTGATCGGTCGTATCCCGCAGGGACTTGGGATCGACACCGTCTAAGCGGGCCGCCAATACTTTTATACCATCGATGTCTTGCGCTTGGCTTAACAAGTCACCACCACGGCTGCTGGCCAGTTGCGCCTGGAGTTTTTCGACTTCTTTTTCCAGCTCCTTATTACGGCGCAGGACTTGATTGACTTTGCTGTCCACATCATCTCGACCGGCTTTTACGGCCGCGGCGATTAGCAACAAACGCTGATCATTCTCATTGATCCAGCGCAATGCCGAGGCGCCAGCCACCGCTTCGATACGCCGCACCCCGGCCGCCGTACCCGTTTCGGAGATTATCTTGAACACCCCGATATCACCGGTGCGCCCCACATGGGTGCCACCACACAATTCAATGGAAAAATCCCCCATATTTAGCACTCGTACTGTGTCGCCATATTTTTCTCCGAACAACGCCATGGCTCCGGCGGCTATGGCTTCGTCGTGTTTCATCAACCTGGTATCGACCGGCAGGTTGGCGCGGATTTTTTCATTGACCAGATTTTCTATCTCTCGCAGCTGCTCGGCGGTCACCGGCTCGAAATGGGAAAAGTCAAAACGCAGACGATTGGCTTGCACTAACGAGCCTTTCTGGGTGACATGCTCACCCAACACTTGCCGCAACGCGGCATGCAGCAAATGAGTGGCTGAGTGGTTATAGGCAATGCTTTGACGCAAATTGGCATCGATGATTGCGTTCACCGTATCGCCCACCTGCAATTGACCTGAGCTCATGACGCCGATGTGCGTAAAGACCTCTTGTTGTTTTTTTGTATCATGGACTTCGAATTGCGCTGACTTGGTGGCAATATATCCGGTGTCGCCCACTTGGCCGCCGGACTCGGCATAAAACGGTGTGCGATCCAGCACCACCAGGCCTTTTTCGCCTTCATTGAGCTTTTGTACTTCGTTGCCGTCGTGATATAAAGACACCAC
>JASFLF010000614.1:0-3316 GCA_050118235.1 Gammaproteobacteria bacterium
TAGGGTTCTCCGGCGTGCCGGTGGTGGTATCGGTATTGCTGGAAGCCATGCTGCTGGCATTGCTGGGGGGCGCCTTGGGTGCCGCGATCGCCTACCTGATGTTCAATGGCTACACAGTCTCCACGTTAGGCAATAATTTCAGCCAAGTAGTATTTCAGTTTCAAGTCTCCCCCACGTTACTGCTGCAGGGATTGCAGTGGTCTCTTGCCATCGGATTTCTCGGCGGCTTTTTCCCCGCTCTGCGCGCGGCGAATATTCCGGTCACCGTCGCCCTGCGGGAGTTGTAACCTACCCGCCCGCCTTTCTCACAATGGGGGCTGGCCTGTGTTTTACGAGAACTGAACCCGGCCATTGCATTGGGTCGAGTTTGCGCTGTTATGGTCTAACGTTAGTGATTGTGGCTGGAGATGTGTTTTTTGCGAAAACGGCGCCAAAGCCACGCTGCCAGGGCGAACATGACCACGGCCCCCATCACTTCCAATTCATAGTGCTTGATGTTGCCCAAAATCATTTCCGCCCCATGACCAATGGCGAACCCCAAACTGCTGATGATCACGGACCACAGCGCCGCGCTGATGGCGTTAAACAAAAAAAACTTCGCCGGTGACACCAGCTTGCCGGCACCCAGCGCAAACGGTGTGGCCCAGCGCAATCCGTAGACAAACCGAAATCCCAGCAACACAGGCGTTTCAAATCGGCTGAAAAGCTCATAGACGTATTGCGCCTTAGCCTCCCACTGCGGTTTTTTTGCCAACACGCCTGGGCCGTAAAACCTGCCTACATAAAAACCTAACTGGTCGCCGCACAACGAACCCGCAAAGGCGACAAGCATAACCCAAGGCAATTTCAGATAACCCAACTTGGCGGCAATACCGCTCATTACGAGGATGGTTTCCCCTTCGAGAAACGTACCGATAAGAACAATGGCATAACCGTAGTTATTGACGATGTCTTGTAAATGCATGCGTTGAATCAGGCGCCCAAATAAAACCAAGCACGACCAATAGGCGTTCCAAAGCCATATGGTTGGTGAACGACAGTGTATAACACGCTTCGAACCTCGTCTAACCGGCAACAACAAAAGCGGCTTTGACGGCGTCCAAAACGCTGTCCCGGGGAATAGTATAGCGATATTTTCTACCGGTGATTTATATCGATGGTTTGGCGGTCAGCACTTTTCAATCCGCCGATGCACCGGAGGGTGATAGCGAATTCAAGTGTCGCTTTATTCGATGCACTAACCGTTGCTCTTGGGTTGGGAGGATCCATCTATAGTGCTATAAATACCTTCGATGGTGACGGGGGCCTTACGGGGTGTACGAACCGTTAACGATTTAAATCGTAGACGCAATGCGCCAACAATCAACGTCATTGCAGCTATCGCAAGCCATACCCATGAAAGCACCACCGCTATTATGGAACCCAATATCAGATTGACCAACACAATCCCAAAGACCAGAAGAATGGATACGGGCTTTAACACATGGGAGCGGCTATGGTACGGCAAAGTGAATGGCATAAATATAATCTCCTGGTTGTAGTACATATGCATAAAACGTTTTACACATCACATGCGCGACGCATGCTTGTTGTTAGAGCAGTTACGATGCCAGGATTTAAAAGCTTGATGTTTCAAAGAGTTAAATAGGAATTGTGAATATGACTAAGGATAACCGGGGGAAATCAACCGCAACAACGGTGGATATGAACCTATTTGAGAGAATCCTATACAGAAAGTCCTTTTCAGAGAACAATGGAAACCACCAGGACAATAAATATTCATTGAATACGCAGCGCTTCAGTGGTGAATATGCACCAACGATGATGGAAAACAACCTGCGGTCACCACGATTTGTAAATTATGGTCAGGGGCAAACAAAGTATTTCCTCCTCACAAGCAAACAACCTATCGCTTGTTAGTCGGGGTTTTAAGCTTTAAACAAAAGTAGCAACTCATAGGACTCGTTGTAAGTCCGGCGGCTGGCATATGGATTGCTGGGGAATTCTGCATAGTTATTCACTATTCCTTACGGGGGCAAAATACAATGCCGAACGATTTGGTCACTGTTCCATTGCGGCAACGCTCAACCAACGAAAAAATCCTTTACAGCGCTTTTTTGATGTTAGTGGGCGTGGGGTATTTAATGGCGTTGACACTCATTTATGACACGGACGCCGGATTAGACGGAAAACCGGGTATATCCGTACAAGACATCGCGGACAACTATTACGGTAACCGCAGCGGTACGCGCTTGGAAGCGGCGATTCGCGGGCCCATGGCGCCGCAACTCAAATCCCTGGAAGAACGCAATAAAATCGTCGATTGGTTGAAGTCCGGAGAGACGCAGGGTCAGTTCCGGAAAGTGGTCCAACCTATCCTGCAAAAAGACTGTTTGCAGTGCCATAATCCCAAGTCCGGATTGAACATCCCTGATTTGAGCAGCTACCAGGGTGTCATGAAAGTTGCCCAAGTGGATACCGGCACTTCCGTAGCCACTCTGGTGAAGCTATCACATATTCATTTATTCGGAATCGGATTACTGCTGTTGAGCATCGGCATGATTTTCCGGC
This sequence comes from Gammaproteobacteria bacterium, assembly GCA_050118235.1. Lineage (GTDB taxonomy): Bacteria > Pseudomonadota > Gammaproteobacteria > SZUA-152 > SZUA-152 > JAJDNG01. The sequence goes on from JASFLF010000614.1 coordinate 2,572, forward strand.
ACACCGAATTGCCCACCGCGTTAAAAAACAGCATTACCATTACACCGTTTGTCGCCGTGTTTGTGGATATTCTTGCCTGGTACCTGACCAAATGGGACCCGGTATACGCTTATACCGTGGTTGTGGCAGGCGCTTTCCTCGGTCTGGCACTGGCGGTGCAAATCCTGCTGCCGCTGTGGCAAATGTGGTTTTGGCGGCGCCCAGCGGAGGCATAGTGAGCCTGGCATCCCAATGCTTATCGCGCAGGATGACATGAACAATGATGACAATAACTCTAAAGCAATGCGGTAATCAGGCTTTTCGTGCATTCCTTTACACTTTTTGGTAAATTCCGACCTTTGCCTGCAGTCGGCGCGTATTTTTTTATTTAACCGGCTTGTACCAATAACCCACTCGTTTAAACACCCAACCCACTTAATAGGTGGCTTTTCCGGAGAACGAGCGGAGCAATACCGTTGCCCGGCGCATTATGCAGCAGTTGCCGAGCGGCATTAATGTAATACAAATAACAAACGTCTTCTAAGACCTAAATCCGGACCTAACTGGAACAATAATATGAACAAACCGATTGTCACCCTCGCCATATTGCTTCTCATTTTACCGTTCACCGCGTGGGCAGCTACCGGCGCCTCCCACAACTTCATTGAATTGACGGATCATGCCGTGGGTTACATCGCTATTATTATTTTTATTTTAGCGTACGCCTTGGTCATGGCCGAGGAATTCACTCATTTGCGCAAATCAA
>JASFLF010000615.1:0-3310 GCA_050118235.1 Gammaproteobacteria bacterium
TATTCCCAGCTCAAGAGGGTCAATTATTCGGTAAGTGGCCCGAGTGACCAGGGTTTTATCCGAACTGGGATCATGGGTGTTGAGGGATGTCATTGTGGTGGTGTCCTCCGGCTCACTAAGAGACTGGGTATTCATGCCGGAGCTGTTGGAAACCGCGAATTGAAAGGTGGATTTTTCTGATTCGTAACCTAACAATAGGCCGATCAAATGGGCCGGAAACACACCTTCTTCGATCTCTTCGGATTCGAGAAAAAACGGCCGGGTGATGGCGTCTTGTGATAAAGAACCGTGGTGGAAATTGTGGCGCCAAAACCCCAGTGTTTTCTGGAACCGGCCGGCGGTGATATTGAAATAATCAGAAAAGGATTTTTTGACAAACATACGTTCTAAATGGGTTTCAAAATGGCCTTCGTGTTCTTCGAACGTAAGATCCATGGTAACAGCCGCGGTGTTGCTGATTTCCTGGTCCGCAATTATGTGCAGTGGCCCTAAAATAAAGCTGTCTTCGTGTTCACTAGAGCGGTATTTGATGTCACCGTGCATGCTGAATTCAACCGCTAAAGCCGTATTTGAAAAGCTTAATAAAAGCGTTAAGCAGAAAGCGGCCGAAATAATGTAAACGTGTTTCATTTTTTTTTGCCCTTGTTATTATTAATATTATTTGCAGCAGGGTCGCAGGCGTTTACTGTTTTCTTGAACTAAAAACAGTCAACAAATACGACAGCCGCCTAAACGGCGTTTAGCCGCTTTATGCCCCTGATTGGCTGCCTTGCGCAACCATTTGATGGCCAAGGCGTTGTTTTTCTCCACGCCTAGACCTTGTTTGTACATGTCCCCCAGATTAAACTGTGCTTCTGCATCACCTTCAACGGCCGCTTTTTCATACCACTGCGCCGCGGTGATTAAGTCCCGGTCCACGCCTCTGCCTTTGCGATACATTTCGGCGAGTTTTACTTGGGCATCCAACTCATTATTGTTTGCCGCTTCAATTAATGCTTGTATTTCACCATTGGCGTCTTTTGTTGCGGGATTGGTTTTACCCAATGCGTTGATCATGCCGGCGTTTGCTTGCACGTTTGACCTGTTATGTAGTGACTGAGGCAGGTTTTGCCTTGCGTCTTCGGATGAGTGATTAGCCTTATGATTGTCGTTATTAATGGGGCTGTTGTTATCAGATTCTTTTGACGTGTTACGCTCGGCTACCGGCAAACCGGTTTTCATTACATTGGATTTGCTGCTGATTTCAAATCCGCGTAAATCACGCAAGGAAATTTCCGCACTGCTTATCCCGGCGTTGGCGGCCTTGCGTAACCAAAGCTTGGCTTTGGCCACACTAGCGGTAACTCCCGTGCCATGTTTGTACATCTCCCCCAATTGATATTGTGCTTGTGCATGATTTTGCTTGGCGGCTTGCTCAAACCAATGGGCGGCTCTGCTTGCATCTTGATATAGATTTTCGCCGGACAAGTAACGGCTTGCCAGGAGGTATTGTTTCTCCGCATCGGTGGGCTGTAAATCCAGGGAGTAGAGGTCATTGGGATTGTCGGCTTCGGTTGCTGATGCACCTGCAATCGCGTCCGAGTCTTTTTTGTCGGTAGTGGTTTTCGAGATCATCGCCGTCTGCAAAGGCCCAGGTTTGCTGGCATTGCCGGTGGTGACTGGTTCCATTATTTTGGAGAAAGAGTTATCGGAGAAAGCGTTTTCGGACGCAGATTCTAGCGAGGCAGAGGTTGCTGAAACAGAGTTTGCTGAAACCGCCATGGCACTGTCCGATTTGGACTGCGTGGGTGACGTGTCTTCATTGGAGTCAACGATGAGGTCCTCAAACTCAGCCAATGTACTGTTGCTAAGGTGCATGGACAGCAATTCCTTTTGGGCGTCCCGCACGCCGGCGCTGGCGGCGATTTTCAGCCATTCCAATGCGCGTCTGCGATTTTTTTTGATACCGACACCGTCACGGTACAACTGGCTTAACTTGTATTGCGCTTCGGCGTGATCGTTCATGGCGGCCCGGCGCAACCATTTCGCCGCCAGTTTCATGTCAGCGTCCACACCTATCCCTTTTAAATACGCCATACCAACTTCGTATTGCGAGGGGATGTGCCCGGCGGCGGCATCATTCACTTTGGCGTTAAAATCCGTAATGGACGCGGCGTTGGTAAACGTGGTTGAGGTGTTTCTCACCATGTCACGCAAATATTCCATGGCTTCGGCGTTGCCGGATTCGGCGGCCAGCGACAAAAAATGTTTTGCTTCATCGGGTTGGCGCTTAGTTCCGCCGCGACCTTCATTGAGGATTTTGCCCAACTCCATCATTGCTCTCACATGTTGCTGTTTGGCGGCCGCCCGATACCATTTGACAGCCTCGGGGTAATTGACGTTTTCCGTTTTGCCCATGAGATAGTAATTTCCCAATTCAAATTGGGCTTCGGCATAATGGCTTTTGGCTGCCTCTCGTAGATAATTTAGCGCATACGCATGGTTCGGTTTAATACCGGATTCCCCATATAAATAAAGGATGCCCAGTTGAAATTGCGCTTTGGTGTGTTTTTGCGTGGCGGCCAGTTCAAACCATTTTATGGCCTCGTTGATATTTTGTTCCACGCCGTTGCCGGTGAAGTATTTACGTCCTATAAGATATTGGGCTGACGGATCATTTTGTTCCGCCAGACGATAAAGGGTTTTGTCGGCGGGGGCTTGAAAGGGAACAGGTGCCGCTAGGGCAAGGTTGGAGATGCTCAATAAAATAGTCATTACGCAACAAACCGGCAGCTTATTTCGCCTGATTGTTTTTTGGTTGCAATAAGGACCTTCTCGCAAAGTACATACCCCCCGATTTGGTTGTCATTGTGAGATGGAGTGTTTTTTAATTGTTATTTAACGCTAGTCCATATTCCTCAAAACGGTTTGGAATTGTATGAACTTATATATTTTTACTTGCCTCTAAAGAAAACTCAGTAAAAGGAAAAATAATTCGATAAAACATTTCATTTTATAATGGTGGGCACCGCCCACCATTGGAGTCATGGTAACCAATCGCTGGTGGTTGATGCCCATCTTACCAGAAGCTGAGTTTTCCTTAGAGGCAAATAATTTTAAATACACCCCGAGGCACTAGTATTCAATTTTTATGCTGATTTGGCAATACGTAATGCGTCAAAATTTCATCATCGCTGCCGCTGTTTCTGGCAATTGGCTGTAAAATGCGCTGGTGAAGCGAGGAATGATGGAATTATAGTGGTTATAAGGCCAGCAAGCTGCGCACTTCGTTGATTTGTTCGTTTGCGTCGGCGATGATGGACAAACCTTT
>JASFLF010000616.1:0-3302 GCA_050118235.1 Gammaproteobacteria bacterium
TTAGCGCCGTGGGCAAAGACGAACACGGCAAGCAGGTTTTAAACAAAATGCAGGAATGGGGTATGGATACCTCGGCCCTGCAAACCATCGAGACATATCCCACCGGCCAGGTGACGGTCAATTTTAATCACGGCGAACCTTCTTATGAGATCGTGCCCGACCAGGCTTATGATCACGTGGCGTTCGAACCGCTGGCTAATGCCTTACAAAACCGCGAACACGCGCTGTTATATCACGGTACGCTGGTACTGCGTACCGAACACACCAAACGGCATATCGCGGCTTTGATTAACGACCACGATCTGCCGGTCTTTGTGGATGTAAACCTGCGTTCTCCCTGGTGGCGCGAACAAGATGTGAAAGAGACCATTGCACGGGCCAAGTGGGTTAAGTTAAATCAGGACGAATTGGCCATGGTGAGCGGGAAAAACACCGAAGGTGAGGCGCAACTCCACACGGCGGCGGAGGTTTTGTTCAAGAACCATAATATGGAATTGCTGATTGTCACATTGGGTAAAAACGGGGCGTTGTGTTTGCACAATGAAGGGTTTATACAAGGCAATCCCGTGCCGGTGAAAAACCTGGTGGATACTGTCGGCGCGGGTGATTCTTTCAGTGCGGTTATGATCGCCGGTATCCTGCAACAATGGCCATTGCAACAGACTTTGGACAAGGCGTTGGCCTTCGCCTCAGCGGTGTGTCAAATGCGGGGCGCTACCACCTCAAACAGGCAGTTGTACAAAGATTTCTTTAGCCGCTGACGTTATTTGCTGACAAAGTAAGTGGTAGTCAGAGCCATGGTGACAAAGCGATAAAACACGGGTAAATTACCATCAACTGCTTGACCGCCGCTATTTATTGTAAGCGGAGATACAGCTGCCCGACATCAATAATCTGGAAGGTGCGTTTAAGTTAAGGCTTTTCGAGACCACCAAAACTCTCCTTCCAACCGTGTCGGGTTGCAATGCTCCTAATTTACTAAAAAAGGGTTGGATATGTCATTAGGGCCTGTAATGATGGACTTAAAAGGGTTTGGAGTCACGCCCGAAGAACGGGAGATGCTCAAACATCCCTTGGTAGGCGGCATCATTTTGTTTACCCGTAATTACCAGTCCCCGGAACAAATCCGTCAGCTTGTGACGGAAGTTCATCAAGTGCGCACACCGCATTTGTTAGTCTCTGTAGACCACGAGGGCGGCCGTGTGCAGCGCTTCCGGGAGGGCTTTACTCAACTGCCGCCGGTGGGTGAATTGGGCGAATTGTACGATAAAGATCCGAACAAAGCTAAGCAAATGGCCGAACTGTGCGGCTGGTTAATGGCGATCGAACTGCGAGCGGTGGGAGTTGATTTCAGTTTCGCTCCCGTACTGGACTTAGACCGCCACATCAGCGAAGTCATCGGCGACCGGGCGTTTCACCGTGATCCCGATAAGGTGTCCATATTGGCGCAAGCCTACCAGCGGGGTATGCAACTGGCCGGTATGCCGGCCACGGGCAAACATTTTCCCGGCCATGGTGCCGTTGCCGCTGATTCGCACGTGGCTTTTCCAGTGGATGAACGCTCACTGCAAGACATCATGGCCGAAGATGTCATTCCTTTTGAACGCTTGATTCATAATGGTCTGGCGGGCATTATGCCCGCCCATGTGATCTATCCCAACGTCGATAAGAATCCGGCGGGATTTTCCAGCTTTTGGTTAAAAGAAGTATTACGCCAACAATTGGGATTTCAAGGCGTTATTTTCAGCGACGATTTAAGTATGGAAGCGGCCAGTGTTGCCGGTGATGTGGTGGACCGTGCTCGCGCGGCCATCAGTGCGGGCTGTGATATGGCCTTAGTGTGCAATAACACCGATGCCGCCGCAAAAGTGCTGGAAAACTTCGGTCCTTATAATGAACCGGTGTCTTCGGTGCGGCTGGTGCGCATGCACGGGCGCCAGCACACGAGACTGGATAAATTACATAAAGATCCGCAATGGCACAAAGCCGTGGCCGCCATCAATCAATTTGCGGCCGGTGACAGCTTGGAATTAGAACTATAACGAGGTGTATAAGTTGGACATCGATTTTAGTCAGTTTAATATCGGTCAGGAGAATATTTGGATCATCAATGTCTTTTTGGTGGTTTTCGGGGCATTGTTACTGGATTTCCTTCAACGCCGCGTAATTGGCCGTATCATTAAAAAACTCGAAAAAACCGAAACCCCTTGGGACGACGCATTGTTTGAATCACTGCGCCAGCCGCTGAGTGTATTGATATGGGTGGTCGGTATCAGCGTGGCTGCGGATATAGTCAGTCAACAAACCGTGGCGGAGATCTTTCAGTATATCGAACCGGCCCGCGATGTGGGTGTGATCGTCATCATCTCCTGGTTTTTAGTTCGATTTATACGGCGCGGGGAACACAATATCATTGCCCGCCGCGAACAAAAAGGCGAAAAAGTCGATCTCACCACCATACATGCTATAACCAAATTACTGCGTTTGTCGGTCATGATCACTGCATCATTGGTGGCATTACAAACGTTGGGATTCAGTATTTCCGGTGTATTGGCGTTCGGTGGCGTTGGCGGTATTGCGGTCGGCTTCGCTGCAAAGGATTTATTGGCAAACTTTTTTGGCGGTTTGATGGTTTATTTGGACCGGCCTTTTTCGGTAGGGGATTGGATACGTTCTCCGGATCGTAATATCGAGGGCACCGTTGAAGAAATCGGTTGGCGCCTGACAATGATCAGAACGTTCGATAAGCGGCCCCTGTACGTACCCAATGCAACATTCACCTCCATTGCCGTGGAAAACCCCTCGCGCATGCTAAACCGGCGGATTTACGAAACCATCGGTATTCGTTATGACGATGCCGACAAAATGGAAGGTATCGTGCGTGAGGTGGAGCAAATGTTGAGAGACCATCCTGAAATCGATACCAATCAAACCCTCATGGTTAACTTTAATAAATTCGCCGCCTCATCACTGGATTTTTTTATATACACATTTACTCGTACTACCGTGTGGACCGAATATCATAAAATCAAACAAGATGTGTTGTTGAAAATTAACGCCATTATCACCAAACACGGCGCGGAAATCGCCTTTCCCACATCGACTATCCATCTGGCCAATTCTGAGCCTTTGCAGTCGGCGGGGGCTTGATTGCAGATGGCTGGCTTTGCTTATGGAACATCCCTATAATTCACGCTCTACTATAATTGATAATTCTCAGATTCATCGGGAGTGGTAACCATGGCAGATAAGCTGCTGATTGTTTTGATGAATACCGATCCGCGCAATGGCCCGGAGTTGGG
>JASFLF010000617.1:0-3295 GCA_050118235.1 Gammaproteobacteria bacterium
CGGCCAGGGCCGTTTGCTGGCCGATATCATTGAGGATGAAACCAACAGCGGCCTACTCAGCGCAGACTCCGACGATGACATTGAAATCGAAGGTGTCATTGGGTCTGTCAATACAGAGAGTTTCACTATCAACGGGGTGACGATTTATTACAACCAAAACACTTTAGGCACCGATTTGTTGGTTGAAAATGCCATCGTGGAAGTGGATGCTTATCGAGATAATCAATCCCGTTTGTTTGCCGACGAAATCGAACCCGATGAGTTGGACGATGACTATCATAACGGCTTGGAATTGAAAGGACGGGTACAAAACTACGATCTGCAAAACAACACTATCGAAGTCATGGATACCACTTTCCAGTTGACCAACTCCACCATGATCCGCGACGAATATACCAATATACGTTATTTTAGTTTAGGCGATATTGCGTGGGGCAGCGGAAATCACTACGTTGAGGTTAAAGCGTATTTGGACGACAACGGCGAACTGATTGCTAGCAAGATCCTGTATGAGGGAATTAGCAACAATGAAACCGATGAGCTGGAAGGCCCGCTGAGCATGGACCAGGGCGGGGCTAATGTAATGGGAATACCGGTTGACTTTGGATCTTTCGCCACGCCCGCAGCCGGCATGCGCGTTGAAATGGAAGGCGCTTACAGTGGCGGCGTGTTCACGGCCACTTCGTTAGAGGCTGAGCCGATCGACAGCGCGAGCTCTGATACCAACAGCAATTCTTAACTGAGCGTGGATACCGGCGGACTCCTGTCCGCCGGTATTACACCCAAGCTTTCACTGCTCGCAAACCTTATTCTGCAGTACAAAAAAGAGGTTTCTATCATGGCCAGAAAAATGCTCACTGCAATTGCATTGACCACAACCCTCACTATAACCGGCTGCGCCACCAACCACGGCCAGCAGCAACAGGCCGGAATGGTCATCGGCGGCATCCTCGGTGGAGTGCTTGGTAACGAGGTTGGCGGTGGTACAGCGGCGATCATTGCCGGTACACTGATCGGTGCCTCGATCGGTGGCGCCATCGGTCAGAGCATGGATGCCACCGACCGCGCGCACGTGAGCGAGTCGCTGGAGACGGTGCGCACCGGCGTTCCTTCGCGCTGGCGCAATCCGGACACGGGCAACGACTATACAGTGGTGCCGACCAAAACCTATGAAACTGCCAGCGGGCCGTGTCGCGAATATACCATCGACGCGGTAATCAATGGCCGCAATGAGACCGTCTACGGCACAGCCTGCCGGCAACCAGACGGTAGTTGGCGTATACAGGACTAGTTACAAGTCTTGAGAAAGGAGTATTAAACTTACTGTTCCCGTGTGATCTGCCACAGAAAGTCTTTTTTCGAAGTATTGATAATTATCTATACCTAATCGGCGATAAATCAATTTTAATAAATACATATTTAACCCCATAATTATTCCTAACAAAGTTCAAAAGGCTGTTAAAAACTTTGGAAGCTACTAGCCGTTACATTGAATTTACTTGGAGGATAGCATGAGTATGTCAACTGCAAGGCAACGACATTTTATGGAACCAAATTTAAGTTTTACCGGCCGGCAAATACGATTTGTCCTTGGTGCAGCTATGGTTGTCAGCGTGCTATTCGTGGAGCCGCAGGCGATGGAAATGTGGAGTCTGGTGGCACTGGCTTCGATTCCTTTCATAGCATCTGCAATCGTTGGATGGGATCCATTTTATGCAATTACCGGAAAATCTACCTATGTTGAAGGGGAAGAGAATATCCAGCAACGCTGTTGGACGTGCGCGAATATGGGCACTATAGACCGTGCGGTGCGCGCCGGGATTGGATTTATGTTGATCGCCTCACTGTTAAGCATGCAAACCATGCAAGCGGATATGGCTCTCACATTGTTTTCAATTCCGCTGATAGTTGCGGCGATAACCGCGTGGGATCCTATTTACGCTGTACTTGGAATTAACAGTTTTTCATCGCGAATCGATGTCGAAGCCGCTGAGCCCGACGCAATTGCAAATACCCTGGCCGCTTGTTATACATTTCCACAACGCCGACATGCATCGGTAACATATTCACAAGCGGCTTGACATAGACGTGGTTTATCCATAGGGCATTAGCGCACGATGTAAGTCGTGCGCTTTTTTTATTGAGAAATAATCTGTGATATTTTAGCGACTTGTATATTAAACTAGCGTGTTTAACTATATTAAATGGAGATGATATGGTATTCAAACAACTGTTCGAACCGGATTCATGCACATATACATACTTGCTGAGTTGCCAAGAGACAGGAGAAACCGTATTAATCGACCCTGTACTCGACACAGTCGAACGAGATTTAGTAGCTTTAAAAGATATGGGTGTCAAACTCACCTATACCTTAGATACACATATTCATGCTGACCATCTCACTGGCGCTTATCGATTAAAATCATTAACGGGTAGTCGCATCGCTTATCCCGCAATTGATGAATTGCCATGCGCTGACATAGGGATTAGAGAAGATCAGGTATTTAAGGTGGGGAATATAGAAATTTCCCCATTATTTACACCTGGGCATACTGATCACCATCATGCTTATCTAGTGGACAACGGCACAGTAAAAATGTTGTTTAGTGGCGATGCTCTGTTGATAGAGGCCTGTGGCCGGACAGATTTTCAATCCGGTGATGCGACCACGCTGTATAACAGCATTCACAATAAATTTTTTAGCTTGCCAGATGAAACCCCGGTATATCCATGTCATGACTATGAAGGTCGTTTTATTACTTCCATTGCGCAGGAAAAACAACGCAATCCCCGTCTTGGAAACAACAAGTCCTTGGAAGAGTTTGTCGCAATTATGGAGAATATGGAGTTACCATATCCTCGTAAAATCGACTTTGCTGTCCCTGGAAATCAAAAATGCGGTGTTTGTCCTGATAACATTCCTGAAAAATATCGTAAGCCATGTGATAAATACGAGCAGGGATGACTCATTTTACCCTGATGTTGCATAAATTTTTGGATGCAGGAGTTTTTAAAGCGGTATTTTCAGGGTCGCGCGCCGCTTTTTCTAAGCGGAGCATAATTAACACTATGTGAGGATTAGAAAAAGCGGAGCGCGACCTTGAAAATGCTGCTATAGAAGCAAAAGCGGTCCTGCGCCGAAAGTTTGTACAACATCAGGGTTTAGTCTTTCAGGAGCATAAAAGATGCGCCTCGGCAAAGGTATCGAGAAAGGCTTGTTAATACCTTTCATCGTGAAAGATATATCGGCGCTCTCCCCCCCCGATTCATCACGTGATAGTAAGCGCCTTCG
>JASFLF010000618.1:0-3289 GCA_050118235.1 Gammaproteobacteria bacterium
GGCTGGGAACCATCGTCGGTTTTACACATGGCTTATTTCTACTGACGGTTATTTTGCCTTTGCTGCCTTACGTGCATCCGCGCATGGCAACGGAGTATGATGGGCCGAGACACATACAGCGCCTGGAACCTCCGGGATTTATGGGATTGAACTACGGTTATCGAACGCCTTTGACAACGATGTTGGCGCAGACCCTTTATGGAATCATTTTGGGTGTGTGCTACCAAATGTATTGAGCGGCATATTGATTTTTCCTTTTAAGAACATTGCGTTCTCAATCTACATTTCCTTATTCGGTGATCACACAGCGTTGGTATTTTAAGATTGCTGCCTGGCCTTCATAAAGAGAATTAGTGTGCCATACTTTTACAATGAAGCGTCGACGGTTTCTGATCAACTTCGCTACGGCCTTGGCGTCGTCTACAGCGTTGTTTACAGCGTTGTTTACCAATCCCAAGAGTGCGATGTCGCAACCAATTTACCATACCTGTCGGAAATCTAGCATGTCACCAGAATTTCTAACTCTTTTTCTTTGCGGCGATGTCATGACAGGGCGGGGAATTGATCAAGTCATGCCCCATCCAAGCGATCCTCGGCTTTTTGAACCTTATGTGCGCAACGCCAAAGAGTACGTGGCGCTTGCCGAACGAGCGAATGGTCCCATTTCTAGGACCGTGGATTTTGCTTATATTTGGGGTGATGCGCTGGCGGAGTTGCAACACCGGGCTCCGGATGTGCGTATCATCAATCTGGAAACCAGCGTGACCACCAGTGACGATCATTGGCCGGGGAAAGGTATTCATTATCGAATGCATCCCAAAAACATTCCGTGTATAACCGCCGCGGAAATCCACTGCTGCGTGTTGGCCAATAATCACGTATTGGATTGGGGATACCGAGGACTGGCGGAGACTATAGAGACATTACGCGAGGCAAACGTTGAAACCGCTGGAGCAGGGCGCAATCGTGAGGAAGCCGGTGCACCGGCGATCATCGAGATCTCCAGCAATTCCAGAGTCATTGTATTGTCATTGGCAATGGAATCCAGCGGCGTACCTTATGAGTGGGCCGCTAACAGTAATAAGGCTGGAATCAATCTGCTGCCTGATTTGTCGGCCAAAACTGTCCATGGAATAGCTGATCAAATACGCAAAGTGAAGCGGAAAGGGGATATCGTGGTCGCCTCCATTCATTGGGGCGGCAACTGGGGCTATCACATCCCCAGCGATCACATTCAATTTGCGCATCAGTTAGTCGATTCGACGGGTGTGGATGTGATCCATGGGCACTCATCACATCATGCCATAGGTATTGAAGTCTATAACGATAAACCCATTCTCTATGGTTGTGGCGATTTTTTAAATGACTACGAAGGCATAAGCGGCTATGAGCGATATCGGGATGATCTCGCCTTGATGTATTTTGTGCGCATGCATACTGATACTGGTAAACTGGCCGGCATTGAAATGGTGCCTATGCAAACAAAACGTTTCCGATCCAACCGCGCATCCGCAGAAGATACGGCATGGCTGCGGAGCACTCTCAACAGAGAGTGCGCCAAGCTTGGTGGCGGAGTGGAATTGACCGACGACAATACTTTGGTGCTACACTGGTAATCAAAAAAGGACGACGATAATGACTTTATCTATTACTGAAATGGCTGAAATACGCGAGGTTGTCGGTAAACTTCTCGATCAATTGGAACTGGACGCTTATTTATTTGAAGTAGAGCCAAAAGAGGATCAATGGGAGATCAAAGTGGAATGTGCTGTGGGAGAAGAATCTTGGGAGACCGTTAGGCTAACGGCAAAAAAAGATATTTTGTTCCATGGCGCCGATGATGCCGTTATGCACCAAGTGCTCCTCGATAACTGGGGTGAGGCGCTTTCTGCCTGTGTGAAGAAAAAATAGATCTAAGGAACCGCTGAATAAGTATACTTGCCTCTAACGAAAACTCAGTAAAAGGAAAATATTTCAGTAATACGGTACATTTTCTTATTAGTAGAAGGGTGGGCACAGCCCACCATTAGGGTTGTGCCAACCAATTGCTGGTGGGCGATGCCCACCCCAGAAGATGCTGAGTTTTCTATAGAGACAAATGATTATACTTAGAACAAAGTTAGAGCTTGGAGATTGCTTCACTACGCTCGATGACTTGATTTTCTGGTCATTAGGATGCCTACACGGATGTAGGTGGTGGACAGCGTCGGGAGCAGGCTGTCGAGCGCAGCGACGTGACAATCTACGCCTTGACGCCAGCAGGAACTTGGTCAGACCGTCGGAGAGCGATTTGAGAAATTTAGAAACAGAATCGAATGGTTTAGTCGTGTCCTATCTGCTCGACGCCAAAGGTGGTGGCAAGCCGCTTGATTGGGATGGAGTACGCCGCTGGACGGAAGGTGAGGGCGTATTATGGGCGCATTTCAATATGCGCAGTCTAGATGCACAAGAATGGATCAAACATCAAAGTGGTTTGGATCCTATCGTTGCCGAAGCCTTGTTAGCCGAAGAAACCAGGCCGCGCAGTCTTCCTATCGGCGAGGGACTATTAGTGGTATTGCGAGGCGTCAATTTAAATCCTGGCGCCAATCCCGAAGATATGGTTTCCATTCGCCTTTGGATAGAGCAAGAGCGCATCATTTCGGTTCGCATTCGGCGGTTGCTTTCGGTGGACGATATGCGTGAAGCCATTAATAATAATCGCGGACCAAAAACCGCGGGAGAATTTATCGTTGATCTGTGCGAACGCTTAGTCACACGCATGGCGGATGTGATCGACTCTATTGACGATGCGGTGGACGATTTACAAGAGAAAATACTTACTACGGAAAGCCATCAACTGCGCACCATCATTGCCGGTTTGCGCCGGGAGGTTATCACGATCCGCCGCTATCTGGCGCCGCAACGTGATGCCATAGTCCGGTTAGTCACTGAGCGGGTTTCCTGGGTTACCGATAAGGATCGGATGCGATTAAGAGAGATTGCCGACCGAATGACGCGCTATGTGGAAGATTTGGACTCGGCCCGCGAACGTGCCGCGGTCGCCCAGGAAGAGTTAATCGGCCGATTATCGGAGCAAATGGACAAGCGCATGTATTTATTGTCTTTAGTGGCTGCCGTTTTTTTGCCGTTGGGCTTTATAACCGGATTATTAGGCATTAACGTTGGCGGCATACCCGGGGCCGAGTATCACTGGGGATTTGCACTGGTTACCTTGATGATTGTCATTTTAGTGGTTGTGCAAGTTGTGATATTTAAAGCGAAGAAATGGATGTGAGCCGTCAAAGCA
>JASFLF010000619.1:0-3288 GCA_050118235.1 Gammaproteobacteria bacterium
GGATTGTGGCATAGCTTGTAAAGCGGTGGTTTTACCACACGCCGGGTCGCCGGCATGGCCGGCTTTGACAAGTCACCAATATTACTCATGATAGTAATAATTATTATTACTGACAGTATTGCGTTGTCGATGATATTGCATGAACTTCTAAGACCGCACCTTTTGCGATGACGAATTCACTAAGGCCTACTTCACTGGCAGAACTCCCCCAGTCATAGGTATACCCCAATCGAGTCCAAGGATACCCGTCTTTACCGTACGATTTACTCTTTAAGTGTATAAACCATTTTTGGTAAGCCTCATCGATTTTAGAAAATCTTGACATTGGAAAGTCGATTTCCGCCTCATGGTCGCTGATTTCCGGATCAGCACTGGGCCTGAATAAATCCGTGGGTTTTACCCATAACTCTACAAATTTCGATTTTCCCGAGCCCACTGGCAAACCCAACAATTGCTCTAGACGCACAACCAATTCACCATTGTTTTCCAGGTTTTGACAAAAGACTTTTAACTCGGGCACAGGGGTTACCCAAATTTCTTTTTCAGTAGTTACAGATCGCCCAACGGATTGATCATAACCGTTCCACGACGTCCATGTGAGCATTAATACGGATTTGTTTTTCCCTCCGCCTTTCCAGCGTAGATCTTTGTTAGTGGGGACGATAGCTACTAAATTCTTATCAATTTCACTAGGTTCAGCTATTGCCGCATCTTTGATCGCTTTTTCGAAAGCCTGGTGGTAATTATCCGGGTTTATTTCCCGGGGTTGGATCGCGCAAGCCGGTAAAGAAAGAATGAAGAAAATCGCCAAAATTTTCATAGAATGTACCGGAGAGATTTACGGACATTGTAATTAGTGGACATAAACTAGATTTTTACAGCCTTTGCCCAAGAATTTTAACAGTGCTTGTCACCCTCAAAACTCTATAGTAGACCCTTCATTTACAATTTTCCAATAATCTTACTATTAACCACGAGACGGTCAAAATCCTTACGCCCGCAAAACTTATCGATCTAATGTGCGTATCGCTATTTCGCAGTTTTTGTTTTGGCATCGATCCAGCATCCCTTAGACAATCAACGCTAAATTCAATACAATCCCTTCAACCCAGCACTCCCAATGCGGCTTGGAATCGTTTAACCGACATTTATTCGCATAGCTGAAAAATTCTTAAAGCAACAAAAACTCAATTCATGTACAAAGTATATACCTGAGATGGGATAGATTTCATGAAATTATTCATTTGCATATTGATCATTTTAAGCTCCCCTTCAATAGCGTTTTCTGACGACAATAGCCCTTGGGGAGAGGCCAAGGAAGCAAATAGCAGTTACAAACCTCAGAAAGTGTTGTATGACGTAACAACTGAGAACGAAAAAACCATCATCGAAATTTTAGATAGAATTAGCTATTTAAATAACATCTATGGAAATGATCCTTTCGATAGCAGTATTGTGGTTGTATTACACGGTCCATCAATACCGTTCTTCACCAAAGCGAAGTTTGAAAAGTATAGAAATACCATAACACGCGCGCAGAGTTTAACCGTGGGAAGTACCATTGAATTTAGAATGTGTCAAACCTCCGCAAAATTGCAGGGTTTTGAACCGAAGGATATTCATGGTTTTATACGAATGGTGCCCATGGCGGATGCCGAGATAATTCAGCTTCAAAAAGAAGGGTATGCTTATATGCGGTAGTTGAGCATGCTACAACTAACAAATCCAACAGATACTCTGTACAAATCGATAACTTACGTTCACACTGCTATTGAAAAACATACTGTAACTCAAACCGCAAGGTAATTAAGTTGAATGGAGACACAAACAAATCAGTCACGTTTCTCTGATGGTCAAAAATTACTTAGCATATGGAACAAGTTAGCTGGTATTCCTGGAGGTAGATTACTATTTAATTTCCTCATTGCTCGGAAAATTCCCTATTCGGCAACCACAGGGGCAAAGGTTGATGTTTTAAACCCCGGATATGCAAAGCTGGTTTTAAAAGATAAACCTTCCATTAGAAATCATCTAAATTCCATTCACGCTATTGCCCTCACCAATTTTGGCGAATTGACCAGTGGTTTGGCCCTCAATACCGGGTTGCCTGCAAATGTGAGAGGTATTGTTACAAAAATAACCACCGAATATTTCAAGAAAGCCAGGGGTACACTAACCGCTGAATGTCAATGTGAATTACCAAATGTAACTCATGACATGGAATATACCGTTAAGGCAGTAATAAAAGATCATGACAATGATATTGTCGCAAACGTTATCGTGCAATGGCGCCTTGGATTAAGACAAAACAACCAACATGGCTAAAATAACTAACATCCACCAAACAAAACACACAACTACTTTTATGCAGCAAGCCAACATCGCGCTGCCAATAGTCTGTGGCGCCATGTATCCCTGCAGTAATCCCGAACTGGTTGCCGCTGTTTCAGAAGCCGGAGGATTGGGCATTATTCAACCTCTGTCGTTAACTTATGTACACGGCTATGATTTTCGTGAAGGCATTCGCTTTATGCGTCGCTTAACCTCAAAACCACTCGGCATGAACGCACTTATAGAAAGCTCATCAAAAAAGTACCATGAAAAAATGGCGCAATGGGTGGACATTGCAATCGAGGAAGGTGTGCGTTTTTTTGTTACATCCCTTGGAAAACCAAACTGGGTGGTCGAGCGCGTACATGCAGTAAACGGCTATGTATATCACGACGTCACGGAACGCAAATGGGCATTAAAAGGTTTAGAGGCTAATATTGATGGCTTTATCGCGGTGAATAATCGAGCGGGTGGTCACGCCGGACAAAGAAACGCACAGCAACTATACGATGAATTGGCCGATTTGGAATTGCCGATATTATGTGCCGGTGGCATCAGCACTCCTGAGCAGATAAACCAAGCGCTAGCATTAGGTTATAGCGGTGTACAAATGGGAACCCGCTTTATTGCCACCGATGAATGCAACGCAAGTGATGCATATAAAAACGCCATTGTTCACGCTTCAGAGAATGACATTGTATTAACCGAGCGCATTACCGGCGTACCCGTATCTGTGATAAAAACACGCTACGTTACCCGCACCGGTACAAAGGCCGGAAGGATTGCGAAATGGATGTTAAAGGGAAATTACAGTAAAAAAATAATGCGAACTTTTTACGCACTAAAATCATTGTGGCAACTGAAAAAATCCAATCTAGACCGGTCAGGCCGGTTAGATTACTGGCAAGCAGGCAAAAGCGTCGAAGGAATAAATGAGATTATGCCTGTCAGTAAAAT
>JASFLF010000620.1:0-3285 GCA_050118235.1 Gammaproteobacteria bacterium
GAATTCTCTTTGGTATGAGCGGATACATACCTACAGTTCCTTCGACGAAGCACTTTGTCACTACCTTTTTTCAATCAAGTCTAAGTATTTTCGTACATTACATCATGGTTTGCCAGTTTTGGCCGAACTATACCGATTGATTAACGTTTTACGTTTTACTATGTCCGTAGATTTCCCCATTAAGTCGATGCGTTCGTCCGCAGGTTAGCCTTTTACGCACACGATTTGTTTTAAAGTGTGCACGACGTCCACCAGGTCATGCTGGTTTTCCATCACTACGTCGATATCTTTGTAGGCGCTGGGAATTTCATCGATCACGCCTTTGTCTTTACGACACTCAATACCTTGGGTTTGGGTTTCGAGATCCTGTTGGCTGAAATGCCGTTTGGCCGCATTGCGACTCATACGCCGGCCGGCACCGTGGGAGCACGAACAAAACGATTGCGGATTACCCTTGCCGCGAACGATGTATGACTTGGCGCCCATGCTGCCGGGGATGATACCCAGTTCTCCTTCACCTGCCCGGATGGCCCCCTTGCGAGTGACATAGACGTTGTCGCCGAAATGCTGCTCAACCGCCACATAGTTGTGGTGGCAGTTGATGGCTTCCTTGCTGATACCAAACTTGGGCAGGTGTTTGCGCAAAGCGTCCATGATCACGCGCATCATCTCCCGACGATTGGTCATGGCGTAGTCCTGCGCCCAGTGCACCGCTTCTGCATAGTCGTCGAAATGCTTGGCCCCTTCGGTAAAATAGGCCAGGTCTTTGTCCGGCAAATTCATAATATGTTTTTGCATATCTTGCTTGGCCAAATTGATGAAGTATTGGCCGATAACATTACCGATGCCCCGGCTGCCGGAGTGCAGCATTATCCATACGTCATTTTTTTCATCCAGGCACAGTTCGATGAAATGGTTACCACCGCCCAATGTGCCTAGTTGCCGCACCCAAGTCTGATACGGTTTTTTCTGCATCTTGGTAATCTTGCGGTGTTTGTTCAACAAGCGATCCAGGCCGATACCGAGATCCTTGATGGTCGACGCTCGAGCCCGATCAACTTTATGCTGATTGAATCCCACAGGTATGGCAGACTCGATCGTAGCACGCACTTTCTTCAAGTTATCCGGTAAGTCTTTGGCATTGATGGACAACCGTACCGCGTTCATTCCGCAGCCGATGTCCACGCCCACCGCCGCCGGTATGATGGCGCCTTTGCTGGGAATCACGGAACCGACGGTCGCCCCTTTGCCCAAATGCACATCGGGCATCGCTGCGATATGGCTGTGAATGAACGGCAATTGCGAAAGGTTATACAGTTGTTGCATGGCATCGTGCTCGATGTCTTCGGTATAAATTTTCACCGGTACTTTGCCTTTGGTCATGATTTTTTTAATTGGCATTTTACACCTCTTGTTCGTAATACAGTGGATTGTCCGAATGGGCGATACGAAAGCGTATCGCCGGTACACGCTTGCGTTCGATCGCCTGCGCTACGGCAGCTCGGACATAGCCTTTTACATGAGTTAACGCGTCGGCGATGCTGGCCGTTTGTTCTGGTGGAAGGTTCGGCTCGACAAGCACGGTCATTAGTAGTTGATTACCATTTGCGGATAGTTCCACTCGATCGACAACTAGTTCGCGTAGCAACTGATTAAGGGTTTCACCGGCAAATACTAAATCAGCCGTGCGCTTAGCACGTTTGCACAGCTGCATGTCTTTGTGCCTCCGCTTGCTATCCTTGTGTTGCTTGGATAAATGGCGCGGATCGATTCCGTCCTCCGGTCCGATTTCCGCACAACACTGGTTCGCCACGCGCAGCCACGTTTTGTCAGATTTCATTGATTCAGCCTCTGAATATACGTTGTTTTGTTCCGCAAGACACCATGGCGTATATTGCATTGCCTTGACTCGGCGCACCCAGAAAAATCCGGCAATGCGAATACAAAGCAATGCGTAGCAGCGCCGATGCGCGTCTTACAACGTGTTGTTTAAAAAGAGTTTACTTGCGAGGCTCGGCCCACAAAAAGCGGCCGAAGATGATTCAGAGACCGTTAATAGGGGCGAGGCTCGACATACTCAGAGTAATTGCAATGGTTCGCATGTCTGCCTCCTTAATGAATGGTGGGTTAAAAAGTCAGGCGCAATATTAGCGCCGCACTAGTGTCGAGTCAACTTATCAATAACCAAAAATAAAAATGTTTGTAATGGCAGCGAAAAAGGTGCCATGGTTGGTAATCCCGAATACGACTTCCGACATTACTGTACAGCGTCGGCTCTGGCATTTAGTTCATCTAGTAATCCCTTGATTGCCGTGTTAACTCTGCTATTGGGATTTTCAAGGTTGTCAACCGCATTGGTTACTGCAAAAAATGCAGTATTTTTTTCAGCGTTCACAACTACAACCGCAAGCCACATAGTATTGCTTCCATCATGAACTATCATGTTGTCCATCACTATCCAGCCAAGCGCGTAAGTAGAATTCGGAAATGGGGTATAGAGCTTGGCAAATTCCTGGCCGGTCAGAAATCCGTCCACCGTTTCTCCGCGTAATCCCTTCAGATGCAAGCCAATATAAGCTGCCATATCATCCAGTGATACATGTACCGTACCCGCCGGGCCAAGTGCTGGCGGATTATCGGAGATGTCTTCAACAGCAGGATCTACGGGATACCAGTTGCCATTATCCTGAACATGGCCAACCGGTTGGGCTAGAGTTCCTTGCGTATCCGGCGCGCCAAAGCCGGCTTGCGTCATCGATAGGGGAGTGAACAAATAGGTTTGCATCAGTGTTTCCCAATCACTCCCGGTAACTCTTTCCAGCATTGCTCCGGCAATGATATAACCGAGATTGGAATACTGATATACGCCACGAGTGGTCGTTGACGGGAGTGCCAGCGCTTTTTCTACGATATCCTGTCGCTGTGCGCTGAGCTCTCTTGTATCGGTGTAGTAAGAAACAAAGTCAGGGATGTCTAATGGAAGCCCCGAGGTATGTGACAATAACTCATCCAGTCGAACATCTTGGTATTCAGTTCGCATGGTGCCGACAAGCTCCGGGTAAACATCTTCCAAGGTCGAATCCCATTGAATAAAACCATTCTTCACCAGTAAAGCCGCTACCGTTGAGGTCATTGATTTGGTAATAGAGCCCACATGCCATTGATCGTTGACAGTAACCGGGATATTGGAAGCGTTGGAGCGCTTGCCCATGGCGCTTTTTTCGATGATCTGGCCATCTTTCACCATAATCGCCGCCAATGCCGGAAGTTTATTTTGCTCTCTGA
>JASFLF010000621.1:0-3282 GCA_050118235.1 Gammaproteobacteria bacterium
CAATACCAGCAACAAGTGGTGAAGAACGCCCAAGCCATGGCAAAAGTTCTCATGGACCGTGGCTACAATATCGTATCGGGCGGCACCGACAACCATTTGTTTCTGGTGGACTTGATCAACAAAGGCATTACCGGCAAAGATGCCGATGCCGCGCTGGGTGAAGCCAATATTACCGTCAATAAAAACAGCGTACCCAACGATCCTCAGTCGCCGTTTGTGACCAGTGGCTTGCGCATCGGTACTCCGGCGGTGACCACGCGTGGATTCAATGAATCCGAAGTGACTCAAGTGGCCGGCTGGATTTGCGATATTCTGGATGACATCAACAACGAGTCAACCGGGCAACGTGTCAAACAACAAGTCTTGGATATTTGTAAGCGTTATCCGGTATACCAATAAAGCCGGTGAGCATCGGTATTACCTTTGGCTGTTGTATTGAAACAGGTTTTTTTCAGGAAACGGTTGTAACAATTCATCATGCATTGTCCGTTTTGTGACGCCGATGACACCAAAGTAATCGACTCCCGTTTAGCCGAGGACGGCTATGTTGTGCGCCGTCGGCGGGAATGCCTCAGCTGTAATGAACGCTTTACCACCTATGAAACCGCTCAATTGGTCATGCCGCAAGTGGTCAAAAACGATGACCGGCGCGAAGCTTTTAACGAAGACAAATTACGCGGCGGATTGCTTCGGGCGCTGGAAAAGCGCCCGGTGGAATTGGATGCTATCGAAGCCGCTATCGAACGCATCAAAAAGCGACTGCGCTCAACCGGCGAGCGCGAGGTGAAATCCATCACCATCGGCGAATGGGCCATGGAAGAATTAAAAAATCTGGATCAAGTGGCCTACGTGCGCTACGCGTCGGTGTACCGCAGTTTTCAAGATGTGCGCGCCTTTCGTGAAGAAATCGAAAAATTGGAGAAGTTGCCCACTCCCGAACAACGCAAAGCGCAAATTTCCTTGCTGGATGACGAGGAAGGAGCGTAGTGGACTCATTGCAGGGGAGTGCCGCCGATGATCATCGGTATATGAGCATGGCGTTGCAGTTGGCGGAAAAAGGCATGTACAGCACTGATCCCAATCCCCGTGTAGGCTGTGTCATTGTCAAGAACCGGCAAGTCATCGCTCGAGGTTGGCACCAGCGGGCCGGCGGGCCGCACGCGGAAGTTCATGCGTTGCGGCAGGCTGGCAAAAACGCCCAAGGTGCTACAGTGTATGTCACTCTGGAGCCGTGCAGTCATCATGGCAAAACTCCGCCTTGTGCTGACGCCCTGATCGAAGCGAAGGTGGCTAGGGTGGTGGCGGCCATGCAAGACCCTAATCCGTTGGTGGCAGGTGAAGGCCTGGAAAAATTGGCGGCAGCGGGAATACACACCCAAAGTGGCGTGTTACAGAGCCAGGCCGAGGCTTTAAATCCGGGGTTTATCAAACGCATGCGCCAGCAACGGCCGTATGTGCGATGTAAACTGGCGATGAGCGTGGATGGCCGTACCGCCATGGCTAACGGTGAAAGTCAGTGGATTACCAGTGAATACGCACGCCGCGATGTACACCAGCTACGTGCACGAAGCTCAGCCATGTTGACTGGCATCAACACGGTATTGGCGGATGATCCTTCTCTCAACGCCAGGCTGGACAACATCAATGAAGAGGATATTGTGCAGCCGACACGAGTGGTGGTGGACAGTCACACACGCATGCCATTAGAGGCAAAAATGCTGTCGTTGCCAGGAACAACTGTTATTGCCACGGTCAATCAGGACGAGCACAAAACACAGCAACTACGCCAATGCGGCGCCGACGTCGTTGTCGTTAAAGAAAAAGCCGGTCGTGTGGATTTGGATGGCTTGATGAAAATCTTAGCGCAGCGGCAAATCAACGAAGTGATGGTGGAAGCCGGCCCGACGTTAAACGGTGAGTTGCTGCAACACAATTTAGTGGACGAGTTAATCATTTACATGGCTCCATGTATTATGGGTGATGCGGCAAGAGGAATGTTTACCTTACCCGGAGTAGAGAAAATGCAAGATCGTATCGAACTGACCATCAAAGACATTCGCGCCGTGGGCCAGGATTGGCGCATTAGTGCATTAGTTAACAAGAAGCCAAACTGATGTTCACCGGTATCATCCAATCCGTAGGAAAAATTGTAACTGTGGAATCCCGGGGCGGTGATGCGCGCATTGTTATTGACAGTGGCAAGATGTCCATGGCCGACGTAAATCTGGGCGATAGCATTGCCGTAAACGGCGTATGCCTCACAGTGGTGGACAAAACCGACACCGGTTTTACGGCCGATATTTCCAATGAGACACTGTCCAGAACCACATTAAAACAATTGCAGGCCGGAAGTTCCGCCAATTTGGAAATGGCTTTAACGCCCGACACACGATTGGGCGGTCATCTTGTCAGCGGTCACGTGGACGGTGAAGGCGAGGTGACCAGGCGTTGGAGCGACGGCCGCTCGGAAAAATTTTTATTTAAGGCGCCGGATCCGTTGGCCAAATACATCGCGGAAAAAGGTTCTATTTGCGTGGATGGCATCAGCCTCACGGTAAATAAAGTCGACGGCGCCCAATTCGAATTGAATATCGTGCCGCACACGTTACAAGAGACCACTATGTCGGAATTTCAGCCGGGAAGGAAAGTCAATTTAGAAGTGGATATAATAGCCCGGTATCTGGAGAGACTGATTCTGGGTGATAAAGCGGCGGATCCCGCCGCCGGTGGCATTAATATGCAATTTTTGCAAAAGCATGGTTTTATCTGAGGTATGAGTAGTCGTATGCAATTAAACAGTATTGAAGACATCATAGACGATATCCGTCAGGGAAAAATGGTTATCCTGATGGATGACGAAGACCGAGAAAACGAAGGCGATTTGATCATGGCCGCGTCTATGGTAAAAGCTGTGGACATCAACTTCATGGCCCGCTACGGCCGGGGATTGATCTGTTTGACGCTGACCAAGGACCGTTGTCAACGTTTGAACCTGCCACTAATGGTCAATAAAAACGGTGCCGCTTATGGCACGAATTTTACGGTGTCCATAGAAGCAGCACGTGGTGTGACCACCGGCATTTCGGCCGCCGACCGCGCCACCACTGTGCAAGCGGCTGTGGCTCCCGATGCAAGCGAAAGCGATATCGTGCAACCCGGGCACGTATTCCCTATCATGGCGCAACCCGGTGGTGTGTTAACCCGCGCCGGACATACCGAAGCCGGTTGTGATTTAGCACGGATGGCCGGCCTGGAACCGGCGGCGGTTATTGTAGAGATACT
>JASFLF010000622.1:0-3282 GCA_050118235.1 Gammaproteobacteria bacterium
CCGGTTAAAGCGGGCATTATAGGGATTTCTGTTCGAGTTGAAAACTCAATGTGAGGCGGGATGTAAAATTAAAACTGTAGATTTCACCACGAAGAACACAAAGATTCTATTTGCTTACCGACCGGCTTGCTAGGATAAATTCCGGCATCAATACCTGAATTAATAATCCTTTAAACTTTTACCTCTTCGTATTCTTCATGGTGAATAATTACTGCTAGACCTGGCTATTGTTTGGCTGTGAGCATTATTTCAAGCCCGCGTAAAATTCACCGGTAGTACCGATATTTGAATACTCCAGTTCCACGCGCCGGTTTTCAGCATAGTTCATTTCGCTGCTCAATGGAAATGACTCGCCATAGCCATTGATTTTTACGCGAGACTCAGGCGCGCCATGTTCGATTATCACATTTGCCACTTGTTGAGCCCGCTTTTTACTGAGTTGGTAATTAAGGTTTGCCGGGCCGCGACTATCGGAAAAACCGTCCACGTATAAAACCATGTTGGTATTCTGCCGTAAATATTTCGCATGTTGTTTCAAAATTTCAACATCCGACTCGGATAAACTATGTTTATTCACTTCGAAATAAAATATCCCTTGTGATGGTATTTCACTGATTTGAAGGTCAGGCAAACCTTCTTTTCCCATGTCGGGCGCGGTTTCTTCGGTGATGATTTGCTGGTCGATGGTTTCCATGGCCATTGTAGAAGCTTTGGGTTGCATGGTTTCACCTTGGTCGTTTTCGAGTTTAGAAGAAAGAGTGGAAGTGGCCGAAATTAAAGGGGGTTCGCTTTGCACACCTTCAAAGTGGGGCCGTACTGTCGGTGGATTGCTATATTGTTCGACGGTTTGTACATCAAGGTACTCTTGACCGATCACCGCTTCGTTACGCGAACCAACCTTGTCGGCGTGATTTGCAGGAGTGGTACAGCCGACAGCTAAAGCAACCGGGAAAGTTATCAATACGAATTTTTCGAGAAAGTGAATTTTATTTAGATTCATGTTCATTGCTCCTTCGCGATATTGTTGTGTTAATGTGATTGGCGAATAAAATGTTGCTATGGTTATATTTAAACGCGAAAATATAGGCTTACGGAGAAGCAAAATTGAAATGTGATCATGAATCATGACGAAAAATGACTACGATATATTACCGGTCTATGCCATAAACATGGGCAGCAAACCGATTTTGGAAAGCGGTAGAAGATAATATATGGATTGGTATGTATATATTATTTATTGCAGCGATGACTCGCTTTATACGGGTATTTCAAACGATGTTGATCGGCGAATCGCGCAACATGGCACTCTGCGCGGCGCCAAATATTTCAGAGGGCGAAAACCGCGAAAACTGGTTTATCTAGAGGGCGGACATACGCGAAGCACGGCAAGCAGGCGGGAAGCGGAAATCAAAAAGCTGCCGAAAACAGAAAAATTAAGATTACTGGCGTCGGAAATCAATGAAGCTACCCAGGAAGGTGATACTGGTCATAATAGTTGACGGCGGTCTTTAGAAAAGAGCCGCTATATTTCAATCATTGGTGAATTTTAATGCGTAAGAAAATATTTTACCCACAACCGGTGTTCCCCGCCGGCTGGAATGGTAACGACGTTATCAGCCGCATTCGCGCTTTCCACGCACAACATACGCAGGTAGCCCTCATCGCCAACATCACCCAGTTTGGTGGCCTTGTCAATCCAAGGGTTCCAGACCACGGTTGATCGGCTACCAGATTTTTGAATATGTATACGCCTTTGCCAATCACTATCCTCGATAATGCATTCGGCATCTGTATCCAAATAAATCCTATCCACTTCGCCGGCGATGGCTACTTCACCGATTTGTCGGTTGCGTGTGCCGCCTGTGACTTTATCCAAATATTCGCAATTGTCTAAGCCGCTCACGCGCACTTTTCGCACATCGCTCACGGCAAAGTACGTATGTAATGCTTCACCCACAATAATAGAGGCTTCCGATTCATTGCGTGTTGTTAATTCTAGTTGCAGTGAACTGCCAATGGTAACCGAATATTGCAACGGCGTAACATGAGGCCAATAGGCACCGGTTTGCACTGTTTGAGGAAGATGAAATAACAGCCGGACGTCGCCATTAGTCAGTTGTTCAACCTGATCGACCTGCCAGACCGTAGTACGAGCCACGCCATGCGCGGGAAATCCCGGTTGTGTGTCATGCGTGCCGAACCAGGGCCAACAAATGGGAATGCCTCCACGCACGGATTTATTAGGTACGTATTTCGCTGCTGGAGAAAGCCAAACTACTGATTGCTCATTAATCGGTTTCCAACTCAAAACCTGGGCGCCTTGGAGCAAAATTCTCGCCTCAGCCTTGGGGGAATTTACCTCTATGGTAATCAAGCCGTCCGCATTGGCGGTAAATGTCACAGCATCTTTAATACCGAATCGATTATTTAAATCACTGCATCTATTCATGGCTATTCACTTTTGCAAAGGCACTATATGACAGAGAGAAACTGTGACAGAAAGAAACTAATTCAAAAGAAATTAATTCAATAATTTCTATGACAAAAACATGACAACTAGGTGCGAAACCGGATGATTGTAATGGCTATTTGGTTTTTAGGCTATTTTTTTATTCATTTTTCATCACAGTTTTCTATAGCCACAGGAAAAAATACGGATTTTCCGCTACGCGAGGCGATACTAAAAATTCTACGAAATTAATTTGAGTATAACGGTGAGTTTTTGGTCAAACAGTATCATGACCTGAAATCAAGGAGGCGCGCTATGAAAACCGCTTGGAAGGACGTAGTAGAACTTATAACCGCTATTTATCTCCTATTATCTCCATTTATATTAGGTTTTTTTCACGTGGTTAGTGCCAGCATTACATTTCTACTAATCGGTACCGCTGTTCTTGTAATTTCGCAATTGGGTATCGCCAAACAACAACCCTGGGAAGAATGGACTAACTTGGTACTTGCAATACTTTTAGCGGCATCGCCCTGGTTGTTCGGATATTACCCGGTTACCATTGCGACAGCCAGTGCGGCAATATCCGGCGTAATTTTAGCTGTCATGGCCATTTCCGCCATGGTTGAGGAGTACTCGGCCATACGCCACGCGGAACATCACACTCATCATGGCGGCTTAGCATAATCACCATTATTAAGTAGTGTAAAAACCAAAAACAAATACGGACTGGAAGTTAGTTTGTGTTTCCAGTCCGTTATCTTCGTATGGCATATAAAACTGTTAAATACTGGCTAATCCGCCTCTCGTTCCAAATTACAACAATGAGGTGC
>JASFLF010000623.1:0-3276 GCA_050118235.1 Gammaproteobacteria bacterium
TGTGGATAAGCGGTTTTGGTGGAAGTTCATCGCCAACCGGCGGAGTACTTGGTCTGGAGTTAGCCTACGGCCCTTTGCTGCATACCGCGCCATTAGCCATCATGAGTTGGCATGTAGTATCGACGTTGATACACAAGCCAGCCAACTATTATTAACGCTTCCTGTAGAAGGGCCCCTATGGGGCGCGACGTGCCAAAGATGGTCATTGCACCAACGCAAATCGCGCCGCATAGCGAAGCTCCTTCCAAGGGGCGGAAGGTTACTCCTAGTGCACCGTACTACTGACCACCATGGTCCGATAAAAATCACTACACTTTTTATAAGCGGCCCGGTTCAAGGAAATTAGATTTGCCAACTGGCTATCCTGGGTGCATCCATCCATGACACTCAACATGCTCTTGATTCTCGCCAATTGATTTTTTAACTCAGGCGCCATGCGGTATAGATCTTTGCGAGCATCCACCAGTACATTCTCATCACTTAGCAGACTGTCCAAATTCACACCGACAAACCCACTACTGGCCAAGATGAGGTCTTTGACTTTATACAGATAAGACTGTGCTTGCTGCAGTTGTTTACTCCAGCGGGGGAAGGCTTCGTTGTCTAAATACCTCACCACACCCTCCCACAACAGCACCACATCACTGTTTATACTATTGAGTTGAAATAACAAGGCCTGCAGTTGGTCTTTTTGTTCCATAATCGGGATATCGCAAGATGGTTCAGCGGTGGCATTGATCATCAAGCCCTGCAGGACTTCAATCAACTCCGGATCGAACGCCGGCGTAATAGTCTCGCCGGATATGGAGCGGCAATGCCCCTGAATGCTGATGGCCCACAATGCATCCACAAAGTTG
Source organism: Gammaproteobacteria bacterium (assembly GCA_050118235.1). GTDB lineage: Bacteria > Pseudomonadota > Gammaproteobacteria > SZUA-152 > SZUA-152 > JAJDNG01. The sequence goes on from JASFLF010000623.1 coordinate 858, forward strand.
CGGCCTTTACGGCGCAAGGCATCATAAGTATCCACCAGGGCAACAATACGCGCGTAACGGTTGATGTGTTTTTCGCCCAGGCAGCGGGGATATCCGGATTCATCCAGACGCTCATGATGGTTCAATACCGCCGATAACACCTGACCGCTAAAAGCGGTTTTCGACTCCCGCATTAACACATAACTCAACACAGGATGAGTGGTGATGATACGAAAGTCGTTGGCATTCAAGTCGTCTTTACCGTAGATGGATTTTTCGATGTGCATCTCACCGATGTCGTGAAACAAGCAAACACCAAACAGTTCGGTCAATTGATGCAAACTGAAGTTTAGTGCCTTGCCGATTTCGGTGCCTAACAAAGCCACCGACAAGGAATGATCGAAATTATCCGCACTATCGTATTTATACACGGTCAGCTTGTTTAAAATCGTTTTATCGAATTGTAAACCTTTGACAATGTCACTGACGGTCTTGACAATATTGCTAAAGTCAATAGCGGTTCCCGTCATCACATCACTGGCCACGCTGATAACGTCCTCCACTAAACTGGCTTCAGTAACTTGGTGGGTAAACGTTAAATAGTCATCCAGCGGCCCCTTTAACTTGTGATTTAACAATTTTTCACAAGTGGCTTGATCGATACTCTTCCCGGATTTCACCAGTAGCGCACCATTAATATTTTTTATGTCCTCGGTGATGGTGAACTTCAGTTTATCAGAAGCCACCACGAGTTGTTTATACCGCTGTTCCAACACCTCGGGTGTGACCCCGTGAATCATTTGCCCAGAATCTTTCATATTATTTCCCTAATGGATGTGTTTTCGAGGTCACTACCAAGTGTTAACCATAGTATGTTCGTTATCAAAATCGACAAATTGTGTTAACCAGTTCACAAAACCGGCAAGTCATAGCCTATTGTTTTTCAGAATATTTCCAAACCCGGTCGCTATTCCATTAACTGAATCACAACATTCCGACAAGTGGTTGCTTACGTGGTTTCAACGGCCTGTCGGGTTTCTCTGCAAGCACGATACCCATGTACAGATGCAGTAAAAATCTTTGAAGCAATACCTATGAAAAAGACTCAACGAAAATATACCCGATTAAAAAGCTGCGGTTTCACCCTGGTGGAACTGGTTATCACCTTAGCCATTGTTGGCATCATCGCCACTATGGCCGTGCCTTCCATGAGCAGTTATTTCGACAAACGCCGCGTCATCGAAGCCGCCGAAGATTTGTACGCGAATCTGCAACTGGCCCGTTCCGAAGCCATTGCGCGTTCCAGCAAGATGTACGTACATATCAATTCCGCCGGGGGCACCTGGCAGTACGGTGTCAGCCAAAATGATTTGTGCGATTTGACCAAAACCGATCCCACCGAAGCCAACGCCAACGCCTGCGTGCTGGTCGTTGATGACGGTGATGGCGTCATTGACAATGGCACCGCCACCATCGATTCAAGCGATACGATTTTGCACCGTTTCACTAGCGACGACTATACCGGCATTATCATGACGTTAATGACCATTCCGGCCAGCAGTCAAATCGACTTTGACCCGGTCAGAGGAACGGCTGCCAACGCCACCATCTCTCTGCAATCCAGTCAAGGTTATCAAATGCGGGTACTCGTTGGTGTCCTTGGGCAAATTAGGGTGTGTTCTCCTGCCGGCACGGCGCACGTGACCGGTTATAGCAGCGATGGATGTTAGTATGAAAACAGCAAAAAGCGCGTATAAGCTCCCACAACTCGGTGTATCGCTCATCGAATTGATGATCGGCATAGTCATTAGCCTGATTATTCTGGCCGGTGTCACCAATATCTGGTTAACTACCATAATGAGCAGCTCGGACACTTTAAAACAGTCCAAACTCAACCAGGAACTGACCACGTTAATGAGCGTCATGTCCCGGGATATTAATCGCGCCGGGATTACCGGTACACTGGACTACACCAATCCGCAAACCAATGCTTTCAACCAACCGGATAACACGGCGCTGGAAGTTATCGATAACATGACCAACAACAGCCAGGTGACTTTTGCTAATAGCGCCACCGGCGGTAGCTGCGTAGTGTATGCCTACGATCGGGACCTGGATGGCGTTGTGGATATTGCTGAAGTTGTCGGCTTCCGCCTCAACAACGGCGCAGTAGAAATGCGCCGGAATGTAATAGGTACCAATAGCGACAGTTGCGCCACGGCGGACGGTAGCTGGTTGCCGGTAACCGACAACCGGATCATAACCATAACCGATCTGAACTTCGCGTTCAATAATTCGGAATGCATCAACACCCGCGAGCCCAACGGCGTTGATGACGACGGCGATGTGAGCACTGACGATACCGCGGAAATGGACTGCTACACCGTAGTACCCACCAATGGCAGCGGTGACGTTACCGTGGAAACCCGGCAAATCGATA
>JASFLF010000624.1:0-3262 GCA_050118235.1 Gammaproteobacteria bacterium
TTTGAGCAATGAGCGTTCCATTTGGCGTAAAGTCAACGAGGCGGTTATGGCGCTGTTGCTAGAGTGGCATTACGACAAAAGCGAAATCATGGAAGCCTATATCAATGAAATATTTTTAGGCCAGGACGGTAAGCGCTCCATTCATGGTTTCGGTTTGGCCAGTCATTTTTATTTCGAAAAACCGGTACACAAGCTGCGCACTGATGAGATTGCCATGTTGGTGGGAATCGTCAAAGGACCGTCCTATTATTCCCCGCGACGCTCTCCCGAGCGGGCGCTGGAGCGCCGCAACCTGGTGCTGGATTTGTTGGTGAGCCAAGGGGACATCAGCCAGGTCGAGGGTGAATCAGCCAAAGCCGAACCGTTGTCCGTGGTGCCAATTGAAAAAAGTAATATCACCTCTTATCCGGCGTTCATGGATTTGGTGCGCCGCCAATTGCGCCGGGACTATAAAGACGAAGATCTCAATTCCGAGGGCTTACAAATATTCACCACACTGGATCCGTTGGTCCAGTATGAAAGCGAAAAAGCCTTGTCCGGCTGGCTAAACCGTTTGGGCAAGTCGAAAGATTTGCCGGACTCGGAGTTACAAGGCGCCTCGGTCGTGGTCAGTGTGGACGGGGGCGAAGTGCTCTCCGTGGTTGGTGGGCGTAATCCCCAATTTGCCGGTTTTAACCGGGCGTTGGATGCGGTCAGGCCCATTGGATCGTTAATCAAACCCGCCGTGTATTTAACGGCGTTACAACAATCCGATAAATACAACTTAGCGACGTTGTTGGATGACGGTCCGATTACCCTGGAACTGGAAAATGGCGATCAATGGCAGCCGCAAAATTTCGACAAGCAGTTTCATGGCATGGTGCCTATATACAAGGCCTTATCCCACTCTTACAACTTGTCTACCACTCGTTTGGGTTTGGAAGTGGGTGTGCCGTCAATTGTCCACACGTTGAACCTCCTGGGGGTGGAGAAAGACATTAAACCTTACCCCTCCTTGTTACTGGGATCACTGGCATTGGCGCCGGTGGACGTGGCGCAGATGTACCATACTTTGGCGGCCGGTGGATTTCATACGCCATTGCGTGCGATTCGCGACGTATTAACCGCCCAGGGTCAGCCGTTACAGCGGTATCCCTTGTCAGTGAAAAAAGTGGTGGATTCCGAACCGGTGTATTTGGTCAACGCTGCGTTACGGGAGACCGCCCGGCGGGGCACCGGTCAGGGCGTGTACCGGTTCGTGCCCCCCGATTTGACCGTATTTGGCAAAACCGGAACCAGTAATGATCTGCGTGACAGCTGGTTCGCCGGTTTTACGGGAGACAAATTAGGCATTGTATGGGTGGGAATGGATGATAACCGGCCTGCGGAGTTGACCGGTTCGCAAGGCGCGCTCAAAGTTTGGGGGGAAATTTTCAAATCCATCAACACCCACTCCGCCATAGACACTATCCCATCCGGCGTGGAAATGGTGACCATAGACACCGAAACGCAATTATTAGCCGGCTCCGATTGCGACTCTGGGTTACAATTACCTTTTATCAAAGGTACCGCACCGGTCGAATACTCCGGATGCGGAGGACGTGTTACAGAGCAAGGCTCTGGCTGGCTGGATAGATTATTCAAACGATGAGAAGCGCACATTCGACATCACAATTTATTAAAACTTACCCGCAACTTGCTGATATAAAAAAGATTTATCTTGTGCTCCTGGGTTCGCTGCTGATGCATGGCTGCGCCACCGTGTCGCCACCTTCACCCACAGTGGAACATGACGGCATCCAGGTTCATGAGGAAGGTGTTGAAATTGACCCTTTTTACCAAGTCCCGGACGTTGCCCCGGAAGATCGCCCATCCAGTTCCATTCGATCGGCACCGCAAATCTCCTCAAAACCCACCAGTGGCACGGTTTTAGCTTTATTATCTCAAGCAAAAGAGCAAGAGAAGTCCGGAAATCCTGAAAAAGCCGCGGCTGTTTTGGAACGAGCTTTACGCATCGAGCCTAAAAATCCCCAATTATGGTATCGCTTAGCGCTTTTAAGGTTGCAACAAGGTCAGTTGGACTTGGCCAGGAGTTTGGCAGCCAAGTCCAGTGCTTTGGCCCAAGGTGACGAAGACTTACAAGTCAAAAACCGGACAATTATGGATCAAGTGGATTTGTTGCAAGGACGATAACACCTCCGCAGCCGTTTCCAGTAAGGATTAGATATCTTGTCAGTCTACGACGTTGAAAAACTTATGGTGGAAGCCCGCAAGCTGGCGGCGCAATATCGCGTTGCCACCGGCAAGCCTTTGGGCATTAGTAGCGAAATCGCCGTGCACGATGTGATGCGCATTATGAAATTACAACCTGCTGACAATCCGCAAGCGGGTTATGATGCTGTTGGTACCGGCATTCGGGAAGGGAAGCGCATCCAGATCAAAGGACGCACTGTCTCCGAAGAAGTGAAGTCCAACCAGCGTATTGGGCAAATTAAAGTGGATCAGGACTGGGATTCGGTAATGCTGGTATTAATGAACGAACAGTACGAACCGCTGGAAATCTACGAAGCCCATCGCGATCAAATTCTCGACGCCGTGGCCAATACCAGCACCAAACGACGCAATCGCGGCGCTTTATCCGTGGCGAAATTCAAGCATCTGGGGCAATTGGTCTGGTCCGCTGAAAATAGTTAGCCCGCTTTTCTCACCAGGATGACGAGCCCTCGTCCCCCTGGTGAGAAATGCAGGCTGAACCGCGAAAACCTTTAATCTACATTTCAAATGCGCATCGACCGCCATGGGTTGGCGCCTGCGCCGTAGTCATCCGGTGATGCTTTTACCTGGTTTACAGCCACGCTAGAGCATATAATCGCAGCTTTGAAACATCCATACGCTTCAGATGCCGAGTATCCACAATTTATTGGGCCGGGAAGGTCCGTTTGCCGAACATATTGCCGATTTTGTACCTCGTGTGCAGCAGCAGGAAATGGCCCAGGCCGTGGCCGATGCTTTAGAGGATTATTCCTCACTTGTGGCTGAAGCGGGCACGGGTACCGGCAAAACGTACGCTTATCTGGTGCCGGCGTTGCTAAGTTGTAATAAAGGCGGCAAAAAAGTCATCGTATCCACCGGTACAAAAAATCTACAAGATCAAATATTTTCCCGCGACCTTCCAAAAGTGTTGGAAGTGTTGGGGCTGCGTGTGCCCATATCCATATTAAAAGGCCGCAACAACTACTTTTGTCACTACCGTTTTGAGCAAAAGCAAACAGATGGCCGGCTG
>JASFLF010000625.1:0-3253 GCA_050118235.1 Gammaproteobacteria bacterium
ATTTACGATCCCCAGGTGGCCATTAAAAAAGACACCATGATGCCGCCGTTTGGTCGCAATGAGCTGTTAGCGAAAGATGAAATCGAAAAAGTAATCGATTTTCTTTACACGCTTTGATAACGAACCGTTGAAAAGGGGGAGTCTATGAAACTAATCAATAGAAAATTTATAGCGCAAATCGCCTTATTTACTCCGCTGGCTTTTTACGCGGCGCTGGCTCTGAATACCGCGTCAGCCGAGCCTAACGGGGACTTGCAAAAATACCAGGCGTTTTTTAAACAACGCTTTCCCGAGTTGGATTTAGTGGCGCTTTCCAATGGCATGTACAATTTCAGTGACGATAAACGCAGTCAATATAACGATATCATGGAGTTTCCACCTTATGAGGTGGATATCGAGGAAGGAAAGGAGTTGTTTGCGAAGCCTTTCAAAAACGGCAAGAGTTACGCCGATTGTTTTCCCCAAGGCGGTGTGGGTATTGCGCACACTTATCCCAAGTTCGATGAGAAGTCGGGAAAAGTGAAAACTTTGGAAGGTGCCATCAATGAATGCCGGCAAGCCAATGGTGAAGCGCCGCTGAAGTACTTAAAAGGCAACTTGGTGAAAATCACCGCGTATATGGCGGATACCTCCCGCGGTAAACCCATAAGCATCGACGTACCAAACGACACCAGGGCTGTTGCGGCTTATGAAGAAGGCAAGCGAATCTATTTCACCCGCAGAGGGCCGCGGGAGTTTGCTTGTTATCATTGCCACTGGAAAGCGTCGGGTTTGCGCATCCGGGGCAACGAATTAAGTCCGGCGGTGGGGCAAGCGGCGAATTTTCCGGTATACCGCTCCAAGTGGGGGGAGATCGGCAGCATACAACGTCGTTACATAGGGTGCATGCGTAACATCGGTGCGGTGCCGCTCAAAGAGCAAACCGAGGCGATGAATAATTTAGAATATTTTCACACGTTTTTGAGCAATGGCGTGCCTATGAACGCGCCCAATTCCCGTTTCTAACGCGTGAATGTTTAACAGGACAGAGTCGAGATAGTGAGGAGAACAACAATGCAAAGATTATTTGTGGTGAGCTTGATGTGTTGTTTGAGTATGCCGGTATGGGCGCTAGATGAACAGCAAGTCAAACAAGCGATTGAAGACGCGAAAAACGCTTTTGACAAAGCGGTAGCGGAGCAAGGTGGTTGGGTAAGCACCTCGAAATTACTCAAAGACGCTCAATTAAGTGCGGCCAAAGGGGAGAAACAAAAAGCACTGGAACTGGCCAATCAGGCCAGGCACGAAGCCGACTTGAGTTACGCCCAATCGATGAAGCAAAAGGAAACTTGGTCGGAGCCGGGGTATTTGAGCAAGTGAATAACATATGAGCGGGAGCATTCGCTCGCTCGACGTGCATCGTTATACATAAAGTTTTGAACTCGTTCCCACGCGACGCGTGGGAACGAGATAACACTACACTAGTGACCTACTGGGTGATGGGCTCCAGTTCCAATTCCACCCGCCGGTTTTGTGCCCTGCCTTCGGCGGTGTTGTTGGAGGCGATGGGACGGGATTCACCATAACCGATCGCAGCCAGCCTCTGCTGGGCGACGTTTTTCGACTCCAGGTATTGCGCCACAGCTAAGGCGCGGCGTTCGGACAGTTTTTGATTGTAACCTTCCGCGCCGGTACTGTCAGTGTAACCTTTGACAGTTATCAACGTGGATTTAAATTCATTTAAAACCAGGACGACGGAATCCAAGGTGTTATGAAATTGGGGCTTTAAATCGGATTTGTCAAAATCGAACGTGATATTACTGGGCATGTTTAAGATGATGTTGTCGCCTTCCCGGGTGACACTTACGCCGCTACCTCGCAGTTGTTGTCGCAATTTATCCTCTTGTTTATCCATATATACACCAACACCGCCGCCGGCGACGGCGCCTATGCCGGCACCTATTAATACGGCTTTTTTTCGGTCGCCTTTGGTTGAGGTGGCGGCGCCTAAAAGTGCCCCGGCTATGGCGCCGATGGTGGCGCCGGTGGTGGTTTTGGTGACTTCTTTTTCACCGGTATAAGGATCCGTAGTCATGCAGCCGCTGAGCACGGGAGCCGCTGCAATACACGCTGCCAAATATGTAGTGGTAATGCCAGTACGTTTTTTCATAGAACACCTTTCGTTGTAATGTAAGTTGTAATGTAAGTTGTAATGTAAATTGTAAATTGAATAGCCAGTGGCGCCACTGCATTTAGCGACGGCCAGGTTTTAGCTTTGTCACGCCCCGCGGTGGAACATAGCCGTCCGATAACGTCTGCATAAACGCGACAATGGCTTGTTCTTCCTCGGCGCTTAGTTTCAGATCACCCAGTTCTTCTTTATTGACGTTGACGATAATCTCCGGTGCCGGCCAACACCCTTGCGCCAAAGCATCGGCTTCGCTCGTCATTGGATCCCTGCACGCAGGTTTTATATCCCGAGTGTTATAAAAGTTCACCAGGCCTTTTAGCGTTTTAAAATAACCGTTGTGCATATACGCCTTAACGAATGTCTTATCGGGCCGCTTGTCCACATTGCGAACTGTGGGTACTTTTTGTTTACCGTAGTTTTCTTGCACAAATTGTGCGTATTCACTGCGGCCTGCGAGAAACGCGCCTAGTCCCTTATCGACCCACTTAGCGCCGTCGGCATTGAATTCTTTCGCCATGGTGTACCAGGGATTTTCCGGGTTGCGCGGTGTTCCCAGGTTATCGAAAGTGTAGTCCGTAAATAGAGGGGATTCACCGTTTTCACCCGGCTCCATGGGGTGACACAACGCGCATTTGCCTTTGTTGCTGAACAATTCCATGCCTTGTTTTTCTTCTTTGCTCAGGTCCACCAAACCGGCCAAATAATAATCGTATTTGGAGGTGAAGGCGTTAACCACCGCCGAGTCTTCAAATGCCGCGATGGCTAATCCCACATAGTCATAGGCCTTTTTGACTTTGGTCTGTTCTTCGGCGGACAGCGCCACATTTGCGCCTTGTGTCGAACACGCGGTTTGCACATCGGTCGGCCAGTTTATATCGCAGGCGCCCGGCCACACATCGTCCAGTTTCACGGCATAATTCGCACCACAGGCTCTATAAACAACGCAGGCGCTGTCGGGAAGGGCGTGTTCCAGCGGGTTTACAAACGGTCCTTGCGCTTGATCAGCCGCGGGATTGCCCAATTTTTCCCCTGTGGCGCGTCCGTCCCAGAAATTGCCGCCGATAAATAATTCCTCTTGTTTGC
>JASFLF010000626.1:0-3247 GCA_050118235.1 Gammaproteobacteria bacterium
TCGATGCATCGGCCCCAGGGAATATATCCACTCCGTGCTCAGCTTATACAATGCCTCCACGTCAATATCGCTGGCCTTTAGATTGTGTTGATACGGCGCCTTAACCAGCACTTCGCCCACACCGTTGGAGAACTTTTGGCCGCTTTTGTTGTGTTTTGCCGACAATAAACTGTCGAGGAAAACCAGCCAGGCCGTGCCGGTCAAACCCGCGGCATCACTCGTGGGAAAGTAGCTAATACAAACGCGCCGCAACAATACGGAAAGTTCGCGGGCGAATCGCTTGGCGTCGTATTGCTTTTGGTAGGCTTTATATATGGCGTCGAGTTCGGCCATGGAGCTATTGCGCAATTTGAACAGTTGGCGTCTTCGTTTACTCCAAAAAAAGAGCGCAACAATTAACACGACCAGCACTAGCAGCAACCACCAACCCAGCGCCGGTGGCCACCAGGATACCGAATCCGGTAAGTGAATGTCGCGAAGGGGTATATTGTTAGTATCAGGTTGCACGGCCGCGAATCCCCAAGCCTTTTTGTACTGTGGTTAGTAAATCATCCGCAGTGCCGAGCGGCAAAAAATGTATGTGATTTGTGCGGCTGATACGATAGATGCGCTGCATGTGCTCCTGGTGACGGTGTAAATAGTCTTCCCGCATGCTCGCATCCGAGGTATCTATCGCTTTGGTTACCTGCGAATCGCTAATTCGATAAAATCCTGCCGGCGGTAACTGCGCTTCCAGTGGATCGTATACATAAACTAAAATCACATCATTGTGCTTGGCCAGCTGAAACAAATGCGCTTCGGATTTTTCATCCAAGCCGCGAAAATCACTGATCAGCAAACACATGCTGCCTGGCCTGGTAACGCGCCGCAGCCGGCTCAACGCGTCGTTTAAGCTGCGGTCTTCCGGCGGAGCCTCTTCCTTGTGCAATTGTCGGGCGCTGTATTGAGATAGTTTTTGCAGCATATGCATGACAGCCAAGGTACTGCGTTGCGGTCTTATCTCTTGATGTTTATGCTCCGAGAACAACAACCCGCCCAAACGGTCGCCTTGGTGTTCGGCACTCCAGGCAAACAATGCCGCCGCTTTGGTTGCGGTGACGGATTTAAACGCTCCACGAGTACCGAAATACATGGTTTGCCGGAAATCCACCCATAATATCACCGACCTTTCCCGCTCTTCGCGAAACAATTTAGTATGCGCGGTACCGCTGCGGGCCGTGACGCGCCAATCAATGGTTCGGATATCATCGCCCGGTTGATAAAGACGCACTTCATCAAATTCCATGCCTCGGCCCTTAAACGGTGAATAATATTCGCCCGTTTGCAAGGCTTTCACTTTGGCGACTTTTAGAGGCAAACTTTCCGCAGCGTGCCTGAGTTTAATCAAAGACTTTGGTGTTACGAAAACTAAACCGTCACCGTCAACAGCAGGCGATTTCGCGTGGAAGGCGCCCGCATGCGGCGCAGGTCTCTGGTCAGCGGGTCGCGGGTCGGAGTGATTTTTTCGCCAGGGGAATATCATCCTAAAATCACGGTACCGGAACGCGGGATAACAACTCTTTTATAAAACCATCGGGGGTAATTCCATCGGCTTCGGCTTCATAAGTTAGAATTATGCGATGGCGCAATACATCGTAGGCCATCGTCTGGATATCTTCCGGATCCACGTAATCTCTTCCCGCCAACCAGGCATGGGCGCGCGCGCAGCGATCCAAAGCTATGCTCGCGCGCGGGCTGGCGCCATATTGCATCCAAAGCCGCAAATCATCGCCATAAGCCGTCGGATCCCGGGTGGTTAATATCAATTCCAGCAGATATTGTTCAAGGTTAGTCGCCATAAAAACGTCTAACACTTCTTTTCTGGCGTTGAACAAAATCTCTTGGCTTACTAAAGCATCCGGCTTCGCACCAATATCAATAGTCTCTTCCTGGTGCGCTGGACCTTTTAGGTGTTGCTCAACTTGCTGAAAAGATTCTTGACGGGACAACGCCAAAATTTGTTTTTCCACCTCCGCTTTGGGGTAGTCGATTTTTACATGCAATAAGAACCGGTCCAGTTGAGCTTCGGGTAACGGATAAGTCCCTTCCTGTTCTATGGGGTTTTGCGTGGCCATCACCAAAAACAGGTTGGGCAGAGGATATGTGACCGAACCCACGGTAATTTGGCGTTCCGCCATGGCTTCCAATAAGGCGGATTGAACCTTGGCAGGAGCTCGGTTGATTTCGTCCGCCAGGATCAGGTTATGAAACAGGGGGCCTTTTTGAAATCTAAATGAACCGTCTTGGGGCCGGAAAACCTCTGTACCGGTTAAGTCGGCGGGCAACAGGTCGGGGGTAAACTGAACACGGTGAAAATCCCCTTCCACTCCTTCGCTTAGCACTTTGATGGCCTTGGTTTTGGCCAGTCCGGGGGCTCCCTCCACCAACAAGTGGCCATCGCAGAGAAGTGCAATGAGTAACCGGTCCACCAGGACCTCTTGACCAAGAATGTGTTGGGAAACGTAGCTTTTTAATTCTCTGACTTTGTGGTTTTCTGCCATTTTCCAATCTAACTTATTGTTTTAAATAGTTTTATATTAATAAGGCGGGCACGGCCGCTTAGCGGATGCCGCTTAAAGCGCGACATTATATAAGTCTATTATGAGCGGAAAAAGTTCTATAAGTGAGTGACGATGCTGCTAAACACACGATTTTGGCTCTGGAATCAATATTATTGAAAGATTCGGCTCCCCGTTATTGAATCTTTCTTCCCTTGTTTGATCCCTCCTACACTCCTTCCTGTAGACCTACCTATTTAGATCCACCCAAACAGGGCGGAGACTCCGGAGCATATTCATTTTGATCATACCACTCTTTTTCGGTATAGGTATGCAACGCCAGGGCGTGGATTTTTTGCTGCAATTCGTCCGCCAATATTTTGTTTATCAAGCGATGCCGGGATACTAAGTTTTTACCGTCAAATTCATCCGACACAATAATCACTTTGAAATGGGACTCCGAACCCGGCGGCACATTGTGATTGCTGCTTTCATTAATCACTTCCAAATGGGAAGGATGAATTTCTTGGGTGAGTTTTTCCTCAATTCCAGCTTGTACACTCATTTTTTAACACCTCGGTTGTTTGAAATACTCCGATAGGGTGTTCATCACGCGCCCTTCCTAGCGGATATTTTTAGTTGGACTCTAAGCAATATAGGCGGTGATGGTAAATTTCAAGCGCGAGAAGCATTTGCCTCAGGGAATCCTT
>JASFLF010000627.1:0-3241 GCA_050118235.1 Gammaproteobacteria bacterium
CATACCTACCATGCCGGCACCTGGGGACCACAGGAAACACGACGCTTATTTGACCGGGAAGATCAATTCTGGCGCCATTCACTCAATCCCGACGAAGAATAACCGCACTATTTTATTACAAGGGATTACGAATAGTCCTACGTTCTAATCCATAGCGCCGCTGTTATCGCGGCGCTTTTTTTTGTCTATTATAATAAGTGCTCTGCAATTCTATAGAAGCATAACGACGATAAAATGTTTTAGGATTACCAGGCTAATACAATCACAACAATCTACGGGGAATAACTCATGCAAAAGGCTTTGCGGTATCATTTTAGGGATTTTTTAGGGCTTGCGTTTTTATCCATCCTTTCGTTTTTATCCATCCTTTATAGTACCACCTCCCATGCTGAGGATTGGCAACATTTCGAAAAGATGGCCACTCAGACCATAAAGTCTGTCGAAAAGGGCCATCCTAGAGACATCGATCAATTAATCAGCCTACAAGAACAATTAATGGAAATAGGAATAAAAGCCTGTAAAAACTATGCCATTGCAAATCCGCAAGACGCCAAAATGTTTCAATTGGTAGTAAGTAATGCGGAAAATATGAAAATCCTGAGCTTACAAGAAATCAAACAACAATGGCATGCCAAGCGCTTTCTGCTCAGCCATGGCATCCCGGCGGACAAATTGCATCAAAACAGCACCACCGGCAGTCTGTTGGATGCTGTCGTGCATCCGGCTACGGCTTACATCGCCTTAAGAGAATACCGGCGCACCAGAGACGCCGCTTTGCTGGAACAAGTGAATCTTGAATTATCTGAAGCCGTTCTCCAATTGACTTATCTGCAATAAATCGCCATGCAATACCAACGGTGGGGTTTGCTTATATAAGCCCTATTGTTTAAGAATTCGGTAAATACCTTATAATGCCTTGGTATGATCCACCCAAGACATCTCAAGGTATGCCTTACACTGCTCGCCGCTATTGGTTTATTGGACGCTTGCAGCGCATTATCGCCTCAGCCCATAGCAGATGCGGCGAAAGATCAAACGGTTTTAGCCTGTAATCAGTACTACCATACATTCACCAGGATTGTTAAAGAAAATCACGTAAAAGACGCCCAGACGACCGCCGTCAGCGGATATCCCTATTTACATGTCAATCGCTTTTTATCCCGTTTAAAGCCTCGCCTGGACCAACCCGACAAACTGAATCTATGGTTGAAGCTTGCCGCGCAATTGGCATTGCAAACCAACACCATTGAAATAGACGACCTGCCCAGCAGCGCACAACAAGAGCTGGCGGAGATATCCCCTCCTCTTTTACAAGACCTTAAACCTGCCGGTGCACTAACGCATTGTTCGCAGGTTTTACTGCAATATGCGTTGACATCGCCCGCCGACCAACAGCGCATATTACACAATGCCAGCGTGCCCGACGCTTATCACACCTGGAAACGCATCGTAGGTTTATACCCTTTGGTCGCTTTGCCGGTTGCCGCGGGAATCAATAAATGGCACAAAGAAAGTACTAGTGTGCTAAAAACACCCACGGCTGAGCTGCACACCAAAGGCACATTAATTCGCTATCGTAGCGAGACGCAATCCGCGTATAGCAATTTCAACGAAATACACTCCGCTCTACTCGCCGCCAAACATAACGCGTTGGAAATACCTTTACCCGATGAGCAATCCCGGCAACGCTTATTTGCCACGTTCTCGCCCACATGGGAAGTGGATACGGTGCACGATGCCGATAAAATCGGATCTCCTATGTGGGCACCCAACGCGCCATATGCTCATATTGACACGAGCCGGCCCACAATTTTTACCCTGCTGTCGCATGCTTATTTTCACGGTGAGATATTGCTGCAACTTAACTACATAGTTTGGTTCCCCAACCGCCCGTGCACCTCGTCCCTGGATTTTTTGTGCGGCCGCATAGACGGATTGACCTGGCGGGTCACCTTAGGCTCTGATGGCAAACCGTTGGTTTACGATACTATTCACAATTGCGGTTGTTACCACACCTTTTTCCCAACCGCCTATTTACAGCCCATACCCCCACCGCCTATTACGGTAGATTCCCGCTCCAATCTGGATGAAACCGCGTTCTCCCCCGTTCAGGCGCCGCGTGTCAGCCCGCCACAGCAACTGGTATTGCGCCTGGCACCCACGTCCCACTATATTGAATCTGTCTATATTGACGATAAAGCGTATCATCGTCCCGTCATTGAAACGGTGTCGGCGTACTTGCAAAACTACAATACACTCCGATCGTTACCGTATAAAGATCCACTAAATAATCGCCATAGTAAAAGCCTGTTTCAGGAAAACGCTCTGGTGGCCGGCAGCCAAAGAAAAGAACGCTGGTTTTTTTGGCCTTTGGGAGTGCTCTCCGCAGGGGCAATGCGTCAATGGGGCAACCACGCCACCGCATTTATCGGCAGACGCCATTTTGACGACCCCTATTTGTTTGAAAATGGCTTTACGCTTCGCAAACCCTGAAGTGACGAAACTCTGAAGTGACTAAACCCTGCAATTACGACTATAATTAGCAACACACTCATAGCGAAGACAACCATTCACATGCGGCAAACCTATATGGATAAATTCGTTTTAGACACCAGCATATTTACCAATCCTGATATCTACAATCAGTTCGGTCACAGCACAGAAGAGGCGATTAAAAAGTTTCTCGACATCGCCCAGCACAGTAATACCGAGTTTTACATGCCAAGCTCGGTATACGATGAACTCAATACCATGAAAGACCTGGATCAAATCGCGCCGGACTTCGAAGCCATGGTGCGGATTCGATCGCCGAGAAAATTCAACATTCAGATTCCCGCTAGTATTGTCTACGAGTTTATCGATGAGGTACGAAAACGCATTGATCGCGGTTTGCGAATTGCCGAAGAACACACCAAACTGGGCCATGCCGGCAGCATGGAAAAAGACGTTGGCCCGGTCATCAGCCGCTTACGCGAGCGTTACCGGGAAACCTTGCGTCAAGGCATCATCGACAGCCGCGAAGACATGGATGTGTTGTTATTAGCTTATGAATTAGATGGCGTATTAGTGGCCGCCGATGAAGGCTTACGCACTTGGGCGGATAAAATCGGCGTGAAGATATTAATGCCCAAACACCTGCGCCATATCCTGGAAAAATCAGTCAAACAGTAAACTGCCCTTTAGCAAACTGCCTAATGTACCGCTGGACTTAGGGAACACTTTATCAAACTCTAACAGCCAG
>JASFLF010000628.1:0-3241 GCA_050118235.1 Gammaproteobacteria bacterium
CAGAAAAACATATTAGCGCTCAAATACCTGAATCCCTGGCCGGCGAACGGTTGGACCTGGTTTTGGTGCATTTGTTTCCCGACTATTCCCGATCCCGGTTGCAAAAATGGATAAAAGACGGACAGGTAACTGTCAATCAACAAAAGCGTCGCGCCAAGGATACGGTGTTTGGCGGGGAAACGGTGGAATTGACCGTGGCGTTGATGGAAGAAACCCAATGGCAAGCCCAGGAACTGCCGCTGGATATTGTGTATGAAGACGAGTATGTCATTGTCATTAACAAACCCTCCGGTTTTGTCGTGCACCCGGGCGCCGGTAACGTAGATGGCACCCTGGGCAATGCCTTATTGCACCGATTTCCGGAATTGGAATGGGTGCCACGGGCGGGCGTGGTTCACCGCCTGGACAAAGACACCACGGGTTTGCTGGTGGTCGCCAGGAACCTAGTGGCGCAAAAATCCTTAGTGGAGCAACTGCAAGCACGGGCGTTTGAACGTGAATATAAAGCCTTGGTGGTTGGCGTGATGACCGCCGGCGGTACGGTGGATGAGCCCATTGGTCGTCACCCCAGCCAGCGCACCAAAATGGCGGTGGTCCACAATGGCAAGGAAGCGGTGACCCATTACCGGGTGTTGGAGCGTTTTCGGGCTCACACCTTGGTCAAGCTCAATCTGCAAACCGGGCGTACCCATCAAATCCGGGTGCACATGGCTTTTATGCATTATCCATTGGTCGGCGATCCGCTATACGGCGGCCGACTAAAAATTCCCGCCGGTTGCAGCCCGCACTTTGCGCAAACCTTGCGGCAATTCAAACGTCAGGCCTTGCATGCGTGCCGGTTGGGGTTTTTACATCCGCACAGCCATGAACTCATGGCTTGGGAGGCGCCATTGCCATCCGATATGGAACAGCTGGTGGCCGCCGCACGGGAGGATGCCGGTGCAGACCGATAACCATCAGTGGATCGAGCCCGACTGGCCGGCTCCGACCAACGTTCGGGCCCTCATGACCACGCGGGTCGGCGGTGTCAGTCAAGGGCCTTACCGGAGTTTGAATCTTGGTGATCACGTGGCCGATGATGCCCAGAGCGTGGCGCAGAACCGTGCCTTGCTTGGCGCGGCGCTGCACTTACCTGCAACGCCGGTGTGGCTGGATCAGGTTCATGGTACCAATATTGTGCAGTTGCCTGTTACAGGTGGTGTGCCCCCTCAAGCCGATGGCAGTTTCAGCCGCAGCGCCGGACAAGTGTGTGCAGTGATGACGGCGGATTGCTTACCGGTACTATTGTGCGACCATCACGGCACAGCAGTGGCTGCAGCACACGCCGGCTGGCGCGGACTGGCGGCAGGTGTGATCGAAAAAACAGTAAACGCCATGGCAGTGGGGCCGGATGATTTGATGGCTTGGCTGGGGCCGGCTATTGGGCCGGACGCATTTGAGGTGGGGCCGGAGGTGGTCGAGGCATTCGTCCATCAGCACAGCGAAGCACGCCACGCATTTCGACAAACGTCGCAACATCACTGGCTGGCGGATATCTACCAACTTGCTCGGCTCCGTTTGCAGAAAATCGGCATTCAACAGATCTACGGCGGTGGTTTTTGCACTTATAACGATAGCGAGCGTTTTTATTCTTTCCGGCGTGATAAAGTCACCGGACGCATGGCAGCACTTATTTGGTTGGCTGCCTGATCCGCTCATAGGTTAGTGAATACCAGAGGTAAACATGAATAAGCAATTTACCCAAAAGCAATGGTTTATGCTCACGTTAGTAGGCAAAGACCGCCCCGGAATAGTCGCTAAAATCAGCGCCGCGTTGGTGAAGGCGGGCTGCAATTTTGGTGAAGCCTCCATGATGCGTCTGGGCGGCACTTTCAGCATTATGTTGATGGTGCAATCCGATAGCGGCGCCGATGAGCTGGAGCAGGCGATAGCGCCAGTCGCCCAGGCCATGCAGCTAAGATGTCATATTGATCCTATCGAAGGCCAATTGCACGATCACCGCATCCCCGATGTGAGAATCAGCGTCTATGGCGCGGACCGCGCCGGTATCGTGGCCGAGGTCACCAATGCGTTGGCGGAAGCCGGCTTGGATATTTTCGATTTGGAATCGGATGTGGCTGGTACCGGGGACAAACCTGTATATATCATGCAGATCGAGGGACACGCCGCGCAAGGCATAGACAAACTGCGCCAGGCTCTCGCGAAAATAGATCCCGACATCAAAGTCAGCCTGGAACCCATAGAAACCATGGTAGGTTAGAAAGTTTGGTGGGTTAAAAGCGCTAAAAATAGGTTAATCATTCCTTAGGTATTCATTGTGGCATTACTGGATATACTGACTATACCCGATCCCCGTTTGAAACAAGAATCGCTTCCTGTAGAGGTGTTCGACGATGAGCTACGGACGTTCATTCTTGACTTGGAAGAAACCATGCGCGCGTCGCCCGGTGGGATTGGGATTGCCTCACCCCAGGTGGGGCGGTTTCAACGCATCGTAATCTTGGATTTATCCAGCAAGCCCAAAGTGGTAAACCATGGTCGGCTGGTGTTGGTCAATCCGGAAATCACTCAATGGGAAGGTATGGTCAAAGGCCGGGAGGGTTGCATGTCGGTGCCCGATTACACGGGTAATGTCATTCGCGCGGAAAAAATACAGTTTTCCGCCTACGATGAATTCGGCCAACAACATCACTATGAAACCGAAGGCTTCGAAGCTCGCGCCGTACAACATGAAGTCGACCATTTGGACGGCATTCTATTTATCGACCGTTTGGTCAGCCGCCGAACGGATTTGTTTCAACGCAAAACCTATAAATAGTTAACGCAATATGCGCGGCGTAATCATTTTTTTCAGAGGCGGCCACACATTATCCAATATCTGTTCTTGCGCATCGGCTTTGGGGTGTATGCCATCGTCCTGCATTAAAGCCGGCTGGGTTGCCACACCTTCAAGTAAAAACGGCACAAAGGGCAAAGCATATTTTTCCGCCAAATCGGCATAGATTTGGTGAAATTGCTGAGTGTAAAACTTGCCGTAGTTCGGCGGTAAAAGGATGCCTAACAACAGAATCTTAACGTCATGGGATTGAATAATTTGAATCATACGCTCCAAATTATCCCGCATCAGCGATAAGGGTAAACCCTGTAAACCGTCGTTGCCGCCCAGTTCCAATAGAACTATATCCGGTTGGTGTGCATCCAATACCTGAGTAATTCGGCTTAGCCCGCCTTGGGTGGTTTC
>JASFLF010000629.1:0-3237 GCA_050118235.1 Gammaproteobacteria bacterium
AGAAATTTATGCACTCCCTATCGCTGAAATTTCGAATAACGGCCCTTGCGTTATTGGCCGCTGTGATTCCCTTGTTTATCTTTAACGGAATCAGCGCACAGCGCTCAAAAGAGAATATGATCATGACGGCGGCGGATGACATTAAAGCCCAGTCCGTCTTGGTTGCCAAAGATATCGACCGCTATTTGAATCAACGATTGGTCGATACAAAAATGATTGCCCTGGCTGATGTATTGCGTACCGACAACAAGGCGCAGATATCGGACTATATCAAATCGATGGCCTACGAAAATGATGCCATCAAAGATATATGCGTGCTGGACTTGAACGGTGTCATCACCGCCAGCGCAACCGCCCCAAAAAAAGAAGGCCATGTAGGCTGGGACATAAATTTAGGGATCAAAGAGTTATTGCTCGTGGTGAAAAACGCGGCCAATGGAATCATTTTGACCTCAGAGGCGCATATGGGGGACGAGGATCCGCAAATAATAATGGTAACGCCGATATACGATACAAACCGATTAAACCCGGTAGCTATCTTAATGGTGGAAAATAATATCAGGGGTATTAAAAACATAGTTCTGGAGTTTGGCGAATTAAGCGAAGACTACAAACGAATTTATGTAGTGGATAAATTGGGCCGAGTCGTGTTGACAACCAATACCCAAATGCCGTTATTCGAAACATTAGCGGACATCCGGATTCAGCCGGCAATATTGGGAGACGCCACTTCAGGCACTGCGATTTACAAAAACGCACAAGGCGAACGCGTGATCACCGGATTTAGCGACCTAAAGCAAATCACTGAAAATAAATCACTGGATTGGAGTGTATTGACTACGGCTCCACTGGATGAATTGTTGCGCCCCACAAAAGAAACAGCGCAAGTGCTGACATACATCGGGTTGTTTGTGACGTCGTTAACGGTACTGATCGCTTATTTTTTCGCCAGAAGCATAACGCAACCATTGCAGCGCACGGCGGCGCTAGCGGAACAAATCAGTCGCGGCAATTATTCACATCGCCTGGAAGAAAATATCGGCGGGGAAATCGGTTCGCTGGCGAAATCCATCAATGAGATGGCGACCCGGGTGGAAGAGCGCGCGGCGGAAATTACCACCAGAAATGAAAAATTAACCTCGGAAATTGTCGAGCGAAAAATCGCCCAGGACCGCTTGCAAAAATTGTCCCATAAGATTGTGCGCTTGCAAGAAGAAGAACGACGGCGCGTATCAAGAGAATTGCATGACGGCATCAATCAATTATTGGTGTCGGTGAAATATAAAATAGAGAATTTCGAAGACAAGTTCAATCAATCCGCCGAACAGGCATTGAGCGATATTAAAAAAGCCGATATTTTCTTAGATGAAGCCATATCGGAAGTTCGGCGTGTATCGCATGATTTGCGCCCTAGCGTATTGGATGATTTGGGTTTGGTTCCGGCCATAAGCAATCTGGTCAGGCGCTTTTCAGAGCGTAATCTTATCGACGTACAATTAAACGGCGTCGATGAAAGTTTTGATCGTCTACCGACGGATGTAGAGACGGCGCTGTATCGTATTGTGCAAGAAGCGTTGATGAATATTGAAAAGCATGCCAATGCCTCGCAAGTATCCATCAGCATTAACCGTACCGACAGTAACGTCACCATTCGAATCGAAGACAATGGTGAAGGTTTTAGCATGCAAAACGCATTGCGTAAGTCCGAATCGACCAGGAGCATGGGATTGAGAAATATGCGTGAGCGCATAGAATTGTTGCAAGGGACGTTTTTTATTCATTCCGATGTCGGTAAGGGGACTTTTTTAGAGGTTAAGGCACCTCTAAAATTGGATACCCCGTTAAATCTTGAAACATAAAAGGGTAACAAAGGTGAAAGGTGTAATTATGAATGAAAATGCGTTTATTCCGTCAAATCAATCCTTCCCAATAAAAGTCTTGTTAGTGGATGATCACGCCGTGGTGCGCGATGGCATCCGGGCACGACTGGAAAGAAGTGCTGATTTTCAAGTGGTGGGAGAAGCTGTCAACGGCAGGGAAGCGATTCAAAAAGTGGAGGAGCTTGAGCCGGACGTCGTTTTGATGGATATCAGCATGCCGGTAATGAACGGTATGGACGCAGCGCGCTACTTGCGCGAAAGTCATCCTGAAATCAAGGTGATTATACTCACCATGCATGAACACAAAGAATATATACAAGGTGTTATTCGCTGCGGAGCGCAAGGATACATTGTCAAAGACGTTACTGCCCAAGAGATGATCAGCGCCATTAAAACCGTAATGGGTGGAGAAACCTACTACAGTTCGTGTGTATCCCAAATGATGTACGATGACTTTAACCGCTCCAGCAGTCCGGACAGCGACAAACTCGGTTTAACCCAACGTCAACGTACTATATTGGCGCTAGTGGAGCAGGGCATGAGCAGCAAGGCCATCGCCAATGAGTTGAATATTAGTGTGCGAACGGTGGAAGCGCATCGTCACAATATTAAAATCAAGCTTGATGCGCAAAGCGCGGTGGCCAGTCCAAAATAGCGGACTCTAGTCACTGCGATAACTAAAATAATAACTACAATAGTAAAAACAATAATAAAACAACATTGAAAAAATGGCGCCCCGAGCAGGAGTCGAACCTGCGGCCTCACCCTTAGGAGGGGTGCGCTCTATCCTGCTGAGCTATCGGGGCATATGGGAGTTGTTGTTCTTGTTTGGTTTTAATCGCGCCAGTTAGAAACTATAACGCGCATCACTTACAACTGCAACGCGGGTCATTAGATAGGTTAAACAAACCTATCGGCGAATTAAAACAAACGCTATCTATTCGGATTTATACGAAAACGAATACCTATCATGACGTCCAATCCGAAATGTGTGTCCGGAGTAAGATCCAGTCTAGGGGCAAGCTCACCAAAGATTTCAAACGGCGCGGTTTGCGGAAAATAGGCCAAGCCGAATGGGATGCGCATGCCCAAGCGTGTATCCGAATCTTTTTTGTCTTCTTCTTTGATTCTTGCACCAAAACCGTAATAGAACGCCATTGATGCGGGTTCTACTTGAAATTTAGAGAAATCATGTATTAGGTAATCGGCGTGTACATAATATTTGTCATCGTTGACATTCCATGAACCGACGATGTCGAAGGCATTGGTTTTGTCAAACCATAGTTTTAGGGTGATACCGGTAGGTTGCGGTGTGGCAAGACCGATGCCTATTTCGTTCGCTGTTGCGATTGTGGGT
>JASFLF010000630.1:0-3237 GCA_050118235.1 Gammaproteobacteria bacterium
ATTTACCATGGATGTGGCGGATATTATTGCCTATGCGGAATTTATCCGGCGTAATACCGATCCGCAAATGGAACTGGCGTTTCCGGACCAAGACGCCTGGTACGTCACGTTGGGATATCGCTTTGGTAAGTTTCTTCCCACTTATACCTTTTCCGAAATTAAACCGGGTCTGGACAAGTCTGATCTGGCCGTCGAAGAAAAATCTCAAGCTGTGGGGTTTCGCTACGACATAGCGGATTCTGCCGACATTAAATTTGAAGCGTTATATGTCAAGCCGAAAGAAGGCAATCATGGTTTGTTCGACGATCCCGTGGAGAAAGGTACGATATATTCAGCGTCTTTTGATGTTATTTTCTAACCACCTTGTACGTGGCTTTGAGTTTGATGCATTGTCGGGGGCTTCAATGTGGCAGGGTCATTGGAGTCGATTTTGACACTCATTATGGAAAACTTCAGATTACATAACCGTTGGTCCGCCAAGCTAGGCTTTTTATTGCTTACCGTGGTGGTTTGGTCTGGATTTTCCTGGGCTACCGCTGCAGAAGATTTCTCCGGCGATGATGTGATGCTGCATAAATTATTTGAGTTTCATTCGAAGCTGGCGAATCAGGGCAACTTGGAATCGGTGGTCAAGTTAGGCGCTATGTATGAACGTGGCGAGGGCGTAGCTCAGGATCGCAAGCGAGCTATTGAACTCTATCGGTACGCGGCGGATCGGGGGAGCGAAGCGGCAATGGAGTTGTTAGCCAACATTGAGTCAAACCGTTCCAACGGTACGGGCGGCATTAAAATAAAAGTCCCCGAGCGGAAAAGCGTAAGTAAGCGGGATGACACCGCGATACAAAAACAAAAAGAATTGGAAAGCAAGCTGCGGCGTGAAAAAGCCGCCGCTGAGGCGGCGCGCATAGAGTTGGAAAACATGCGCAGGGCACAACAAGACGAACAAGAGAAGCAACAAAAATTACAGGCCGAGTTGGCGAGAATTCAGCAAGTGCAGGAACAGTTGGCGCGTGAGCGGGCCAAAGCGGAGGCTGCCCGGCATGAGATGGAATTGCTGCGTAAAAAACAAGAAGAAGAATTGCAAAAACAAAAGGAATTGGCGTTAAAGCAGCAGGAACAAACAGCAAAAGCGCAACAGGAAAAAGAAGAAGCGGAGCAACAGAAATTCAGTTCAAATCCGTGCAACACACCGGCCGCAAAGTTCATGTCGACCTGCAATTAAGTCATTCATTCCCGCCCATTCGGGCCAAAACATCCAAGTCAAATACCGCTATAAAACTCTGTTCCCAAAGCAAAAGGAAGGCGGACTGGTGCCCGCCCTTCCGAGCCGTACGTAACATGCCGATGTGAATTGCACTATTTTATCCAGTGACGTAAGTGCCAATACAATCGCGGTAGCTGAGTGAAACGCATGATCTGTTCGTTTGTTCCCAGTGGCGGGCGTACGTGGATATAAGGAACGTGCAGTAGTCCCTGTAAGGCTTCCGTGCCGGGGTGAGTGAGTGTTGCCAACATCCCCACTTTTTCCTGCTCAAAATCAATAGTGATGCGGTGTTGTGTGTCGGGTTCAAGGGTATGAAATACACGCAGCGTTTTGAGCTGATCGCTTTGTTCCTTGTAGTCGTACACCAGCACACACAGATGTGCGGCAACGCGCGTTGAGCGATTTACCAGCACCACCGGGCAGGGCTTGCCTTGGTCAAGACATCGCTTGATAGTCTCCCATTGGGCGAGTGTCTGTTGGTGTAACCAACGATGTCCGCCGGCCTTGGGGATGGAATAAGCATACTGAATATTGAGATCGTGATAATCACCCAGTTGTCCTGCGGCGCGCTTAATCTGATCTGTAAACAAGCGTTCAGGAAATAAATCAACGGGGAGTAGATTGCGCACAGCGCTCCATACCAGGAGATGGGGGGCCGCATACGACAAATAACTCAGAGTGCGCTCCCAGCAGTGTTGCCGGATGGATTGCGCCGCCTTAGTCGGTTGTATCAAAAACTGTGGGTTACGTGCGTCCTTCGGTGGCAGGCTGTGGGCGTAGTAATAATCCAGAAGTGTAAAAACCAGGCCGCCGGCAAAGGGCGTGATGTCATGGTTTGCGGCCCGCGCCCAGTTTTTAAGTTCAGGTGCAGGGTCATATAAGTTAAGTAGCGGGCCGAAGTCCGACCGCAGGTGTTCCAGCGCGGGTGTGATGGCGAGTTGGTGGATGCGTTGTATGGCGGCAAATTCTTGTTGGCTGAAACTCATGGCGTACGGAAAAGCAATGCCATCAAGTTGAGGTTCGAATCGTGTTTTCGGCATAGGTCTCGCCGTATTACGCCTGCTTATAGGGGGGTTATAGCCGGTACTATAGCCGCCGGTATTCGCGCCGTAGTCGGTTTATCATGCATAGCATACCGGGTGAGGGTACAATTAGTGAACATTGCAGTTGTATATCAATGTGGTTGCTGCTCACGCATGCAACCACATTGGTGCTTGTAGCATAGGGGCACGCTGTGACCGGTGGAGTTGCCGAGGGCGATATGCCTGTATCACTGCCGGCTGCCGTCTTAGCCGGCTTGTGCCATATTGCACCGGTTGCTTGGAGCAAGCGGCAAAAGGCCGTTATTGCTGTTGTATACACTGCTTGAAACATGTGTATCCTCATTTACCTTTAAGGCGGGTACTCACGCTGCCTGCAGGTAAGGTTTCACCGGGTGTGGTTTCACAGCGTTGCATCGTTTGCCAGAGTGTGTGCAGTGCTTGCATACTTTCTTTGGATTTGCTCTGATCCACTGTTAATTTCAGACCGCACGCGCTGCAATAGACCGTCCCGGCCAACAGGGTCGGCAGCGTAACTGATATCAAGTGCTGGCATTTGGGGCATTGAATACCGTGACTCTGCGCCTGATTGTCGGTGTTTGATGAATTGTTATTGTTCATTATTGTTTGGCAGGGTTTGCATTTGGGTATGTGTTATGCGCGGACATTTATTCTTGCTCAGGTCGTGCCTGTGTCAGCGCCACGCTTTGATCCATAATATTAAAAAGTTTTGCCAGACCTACCGGTATATCCGCTTGGGCCATGGTTATTTTGATTTTAATTTGCGCATCCATGGCGCTGGGGTGTTGGGCGGAGGTTGGATCACGGCCCATTGCCGCACGAAATTGCATACGGCTGTGCGAGAGAAAGTCTCTTTCCTCGGCGGACATGGTGTTACCGGTTTTGGTGTTGGTGTCGGCATCGGTTTGTGAG
>JASFLF010000631.1:0-3233 GCA_050118235.1 Gammaproteobacteria bacterium
ACCCACTATACGCTTTAGCCATGGAAGCGGGTTTGTGTGGGTTATGGCTGGTTACACTTTTTCGTCTGTATAATCCTTGCGCAACCATTTAGGTTTGCCAAAGGACAACACCAAGGCCGATATGGCCAAAATCAAGATTGCGCCGCTCAGTGCAAGCAGGTGTTTGCTATCCATGGTCTTCACGTCCACGGTCAGAACCCGGGTCAATGCGGTGAGCGCGACATAAATCAGGAAGACCACAGGCAATTTTTTGGTTTTGAAATAAATGCCCACCATGGCGAGCAACTCCAAATAGATAAACAGCAACAATATA
Source organism: Gammaproteobacteria bacterium (assembly GCA_050118235.1). Classification (GTDB taxonomy): domain Bacteria; phylum Pseudomonadota; class Gammaproteobacteria; order SZUA-152; family SZUA-152; genus JAJDNG01. The sequence continues at coordinate 314 of JASFLF010000631.1, forward strand.
TCTTTTAAGCTGGGGTGGCCGGCTTGCACGATGCTGATGTATTCGGCGACTGCCGACCAAATGATGGTCGCCCCGATAGCAAACAAGGCAAGGATGTTGAATACATCCACCATGGAATTGCCTAGCGCTTCGGCTTTGTTTTTTAATTCTTCGCTCATGGATACCGCCCGTTGCCGCTATTTTAACGCTCTGGCTCTTTGGTAAGCCGCTTCCGATAGGGCGTTCCAGGCGTCGTTATCGTCCATGAAGGCTTTGTAGTGTTCGTATACACGTTTAAAAGTGGCGTCTTTGGCGGATTCTTCCTCCAATACTTCCTTGGTGTAAGTGTGCAACGCGATCATGACATCATCCGGAAACGGTAAGACCTCGACATGGTGTTCTTGTTTGAGTTTTTTTAACGCGGCCAGATTTTTCGCTTCGAATTGCGACAACATCCAGACGTTGGACGAGGCGGCGGCGGTTTCGACAATTGTTTTCAAATCGTCCGACAAGGAGTCAAACGCTTTTTTGTTGACAATCAATTCCAGGACCGGGCCCGGTTCATGCCATCCGGGGTAGTAATAGTACTTGGCGGCGCGATAAAGACCTAAACGTTCGTCGTGAAAAGGCCCCACCCACTCGGTGGCGTCGATGGTGCCGCGGTCCAGGGCCGTGTAAATCTCGCCGCCAGCCAGCAACACCGGCGTGCCGCCGGCTTTGGCGAATACCTTGCCGCCCAGGCCGGGTATGCGCATTTTCAATCCCTTGAGATCGTCCACCGACTCGATCTTCTTGTTAAACCAGCCGCCCATTTGCACGCCGGTGTTTCCCATGGGAAAAGGCACCAGGTTATGCGGTGCATAAATCTCCTGATACAACTCGAGCCCGCCGCCGGCATACAACCACGCATTCATGCCTTGAGCGTTCATGCCGAAAGGCACTGCGGTAAAGAACTGAGCCGCGGGAATTTTACCGGCCCAGTAATAACCGGCGCCGTGGCCCACTTCCACGGTGCCTTGAGACACCGCTTCAAAGGTTTGCAACGGGGGCACTAACTCGCCGCCGGCATAGACTTTGATGTTCAGCCGGTTGTTGCTCATGGTTTGCACTTGTTTGGCAAAGCGCTCCACGCCTTCCTGGAAAATAGGGAAGTTGGGCGGCCATGTGGTGACCATTTTCCAAAAATACGGCTTCTGAGATTTTACCTCCATCGATTCAGTAGAGCTTTGTTCCTTGTTGCAAGCGCCGAGCAACACAGCGATTATTACCGCTAGCAATGAGAGAGTTGTTTTTATTCGCATAGCTGTTTCCTTTTTTTTGGGCCTTATTGAAACTCAAATTTTGGAGTTCATATTATTTTGGCACCGGGTTTAAGTCACCGGATATGGAATTTACCACGAAGGGCACGAAGAACACGAAGAATAAAATTTAATGGGCTTTTTGTTTCCTTCGTATTCTTCGTGCCCTTCGTGGTTAAATTATTAGCTTATGTGCACCACAGGATTAGGCCTTTAGCAATAGGCTGAGCGGTCGGCTAAAAATGACTTTCCGCCACCTGCAAGTTGGCAAACGCCACCACCAGCCACTTGCTCCCCACCTCGTCAAAATTCACTTGCACCCGCGCATGGCTGCCTTGACCTTCAAAATTTAATACAATGCCTTCGCCGAACTTCGCGTGTACCACCCTTTGTCCCAGGTAAAATGAGGTATCCTCATCCTCGTCGTCATAACTGTCTTGATATCCGGCGAATTTGGGTTGGCTTACCGAACCGCGCAAACGCACTTCGTGAATCAACTCGTTGGGGATCTCGTGGACAAAGCGCGACGCCCTGGGATAGGTTTCCGAGCCGAACAAGCGCCGGGTTTCGGCGTGGGTGATATACAAACGCTCTTTGGCTCGCGTGATACCTACGTAGCACAAGCGGCGCTCTTCCTCCAGGCGCACCGGATCCTCGGCGGAGCGTTTGTGGGGAAATAAATCCTCCTCTACGCCCGCTAAAAACACCAGCTGAAACTCCAGGCCTTTGGCGGAGTGCAAGGTCATCAATTGCACGCAATCCTGGCCCGTGCCGCTTTGCTCTTCGCCGGCTTCCAGCGCCGCATGGGAGAGGAAGGCCGACAGTTCATCCAGGCCTTCTTCCTCGTCCGGATCGTATTCAAAATATTTAGCGGCGTTGACCAGTTCTTCCAAGTTCTCGATGCGGGCCTGGCCTTTTTCACTTTTGTCTTTGTCGTAATGATCGAACAAAGTGCTGCGATGAATTACATGTTCCACCAATTCGTTCAGCGCCAAGTCGGTGGTTTCTTCCTGCAAGCGCTGTATTAATTTCACAAAAGCCGTTAACGCCGACAAGGCGCGGGCGCTCAACAGCTTCTCGTCGATGACGGCGTGTGCCGCCTGCATCATGGGCACGTTATTGGTGCGGGCGTAGTTGCGCACCGCTTCCAGGGTTTTCTCGCCAATGCCGCGCGTCGGCGTATTGACCACACGTTCGAACGAGGCGTCGTCAAAGGGATTGGCCATCAGGCGCACATACGCCAAGGCGTCTTTGATTTCCTGGCGTTCGAAGAAGCGCAAGCCCCCATACACTCTATAAGGTACATTTAACTGTATCAACGCTTCTTCAATGACCCGCGACTGGGCGTTGGAGCGGTATAACACCGCGGTTTCGCTATGGGTGCCGCCTTGGTCCACCCACTGCTTGATTTGTTCGACGATAAAACGCGCCTCATCGATTTCGTTAAAAGCGGTATAAAGATGCAAGGGATCGCCGTCACTGTCGGCGGTCCACAGGTTTTTACCCAGACGGGAGAAGTTGTTGGCGATCAAGGCATTGGCGGCGGATAAGATGTTGCCCGTGGAGCGGTAGTTTTGTTCCAGGCGCACGATCTTGGTGCCGGGAAAATCGTTGCTGAACTGTTGAATGTTTTCGATGCGCGC
>JASFLF010000632.1:0-3223 GCA_050118235.1 Gammaproteobacteria bacterium
GCGCCTACTGTTGGTGCAGACCTTGGAAAGGTAGCCGACATTCCCTGCGCTCTGCGCCTCGCACTCGCGCTTTGAGCGGCTTTCTAAATGCACGTTTTATATGAAACACTACACTAGCTGAGTTATTACAAGCGTGGGATTAACCTTAAAAGCAAGCTATATCACCAACGGATATACTAAGGTACAAATACAAAAAATACTAGTCGGTAATATTTATGTAACGCTCCAAAAAGACCACTGCGCATTAGTAAGCAATGTAATCAACAAAGTGGGCAGCCGTTTACAATAAGCATCAAATATGCACCTACCCCGCATTTCTCACCGGGCGGCGGTAAATTTCCATGAGAGATTGCTATGACAGAGCAAAGGTTTAAGCACAAAGAAACGGAGCGTTATTCGATCATGCCTATCGCGGTTCAGGCTTGTCTTCGTTTCCACAGGCTTGCTCTTCACTTTTGCATAGGAAGTACTTATGCCGCGAAGCACAAGGATGTGCGAAAGCGGCCAAACCGTAGCTACAGCTACGCTTTTCGCTCCAGAGCAGCGCCTACGAACACGAGTAATGGTACAGGGATGTACCGTTTATGGAGCAAAGGACGTAGTCCCGCGCGACGTACAGGATGCACTAATGCCGTGAAGGCCAGGGATGGCCGAGAACGGCCTGCTCCCGCGATCCTGGTGAGAAATGCGGGCAGACAAGGCTAAGTAGCGGAAAATGATTTCGATACTTATTTCAAAGGAAACGGTATCTTGGGCGTTAATTTACCGAATTTGTTTGATAGATAGCGGTCAGGCTGGACGCAGCACAGCAAAATTCTGCTGACGGCGCGTTGAGCAATGTTTTAGTTGCAAGCAATGGTAGTTATTGTCATTGTTGGCTTGGGCGGCATCGTACACACAAAGTGAATCTTTATGTATCATACAAGCAGCCTGCCCTCTGCACTATGGGTTTATCTGTCCGTCACAATCAGTTTTTATGGCGAAAGCTGATACGCGCTTTGGTCAAATCGTATGGTGAAATCTCCAAGGTGACCCTATCACCGGTCACGACGCGGATACGGAACTTACGCATCTTGCCTGCTGTGTAGGCGGATACTTCGTGGCCGTTTTCCAATTCCACGCGGTAACGAGAACCTCGCAATACTTCGGTGACTACACCTTCCATTTCGATAACTTCTTCTTTTGCCATATATGTAATAACTCCTGCGTTTGCATAGCGACGATGCCAACGGCATGGACGCTGTTGTTAATGATGAACAATGTTGATAAATAAAATGTTGATAAATAGTGCACGGCACCCTGACACAACTCGATGGGTGATCGAACAATGCATGATGTCGGGCTATGCCGTATAGTCCGACATGGTAGTCCAGCTTGAACAATACCGCCGCCATGTATGGCGGTTGTGCGATGTAGGGCGTTTCCACCCCCATATACGCCGGCGCGTCAATGCGCCGTGTTGGTGAGACACTTCAATATGGGGTCGATTTCCGACTTTTTCAACTCATCTATGACCATGTGGGCATCGAGGTAAGCGATATAAAAATTGACCTCATTGTTACGCGGGACATCGCCTTCGAGCCGGTCATCGTCCAAGCGCCGCTTAAAAGCAAACTTGGCCATATCCGCAACCTTGGTCTCGTCGCGAATACCGCGGTTGTAGGCGGCAAGCACTGGAGCATACTTAAAAAGTTCGTTTTTGTGCTCCTCAAGCAATGGCTGGTGTTTGTCTTCTTCCAGCAGTTTGAGAGCCATCCGCAGGGCGCCCTCTGCCTCTTGTGCCCATTGTTTAGGGCTGGTAGGTGTTTCGCTCATATCGCAAGCTCCTATATATATGTTTTTGCAACGCCTAAAACGCCTATTAATTATATGATTTACTGCAAGAAGTTATAGACGTTGGATGATGAAAGGAAAAAACGGGGATACTGCAAGAAAGAGCGGCTAGTTTAACATGTTTTAACAGCAAGGTCGAATGCAGAAAATTGCACCATGTAACGCATGTCAAATGCTTACTGATTCCATAAAAACGACTTTTGTGGTGTTCGTCATATTTGTGCTGATTTACTTTGTTAGTCCACTTGGACCGTAGAAAACCAGACCACTGCACCGGCTTTTTTATCGAGGGTGTTAACTATTCTGAGTAACCGGTTAAAAATAGTCCTTTAAACAAAATTTCTAAACGGCCTTCAAGCTCGATCGTAAATCGATTCATAACACCTTTCCAATCTCGAATCGACATGGTCCATTTTTTAGATGCCTGAATAACGCTCTGTATCTTTGTACTTTAACCTTTGCTCTGCCATGGCAATCCTTAAGGAATATTTATCGCCGCCTGGTAAGAAATGCGGGCTAGTGCCCAGGAATAATTTTTTCGTCGACGGTTTGTATTGAGGATGCCGGCTCTCTTCGAGAGCGGTGAATTCCCTCACACCGCATAAGCGCGACTCTTACATGCCCACAGCCTCTCACGTTATGTAACCATACGTATCAGAAATATTTCAGTTATTCAGCCACTTAAACCAGGCATTGAGTATCCGTTGACGGTTTGCCGGTACAATCGGATGCGCGTGATAGTACGTACCGGTCACCAATACTCACTTGACACGCCGACTTTGTAGGGTTAAAAAGCCCTATTAAAACGCAAATGCGTTTTTCTGATCCGGATCAATTTCGTACCAGACGTAAGAAATCTATTCGTCGACCTCACACGAGACGGATTTAAAAGGGGAAAATAAGGGGGAATGGATAAAGATGAATAATCACAAAAGGTTGTCTGCCCGCATTACTGGCATCTTGTTTCTTTTCTGTACACTCGCACCACCAACGTTCGCCCAGGAACGACCAAGCGTTCTGTTTATGATCGCCGAGCAAAATATTGGGGACGAAGGCGTGATTTATTGGTGGAATTGGTTTAGCGGTTCCGCTGATATTGTCGCCCAGCAAATTGATCTTTCCGTTGCCGAAACCACCCTAAAAGAACAATTCCTGAACGCCGATTTCGACGTAGTCGACATCGCCAGCGTTTCCGATAAAATTACCGTATCCAGTGCCTATAAGGTGGCCGATATCACCAAAAGTTCGGTATTACAGATCGCCAAAGATGTTGGCGCAGATATTGTAGTGAGAGGCAAAGTCCTCGCTAAAAAAGGACCTAAAAGTTCAGCGAGCAATGTAGATACCTATATGGCGGATATCACGGCCTCGGCTTTTCGGGTCAGTGACG
>JASFLF010000633.1:0-3221 GCA_050118235.1 Gammaproteobacteria bacterium
GTGGAAGCGGCAATGGAAGCGGCACAGGAAATCGGTTTGGCGGTTATTGCCACCACCATGACCCTGGTTGCGGTATTTTTACCAACGGCGTTCATGGGCGGGATTCCCGGAAAGTTCTTCAAACAGTTTGGCATTACCGCCGCGGTGGCCGTGTTAACTTCTTTGTTAGTCGCACGCCTGCTAACGCCGATGATGTCAGCCTATTTCCTAAAACCGCATCCAACACACCACGGCGAAGGCAAGCTGAAAACCCGTTACCTGGGCTGGATGCAGTGGTGTCTTAACCATCGAAAAACAACCATGTTGTTTGCCTTGCTGTTTTTTATCGGCTCACTGGCACTGGTGCCGCTGTTACCTAAAGGATTCCTGCCCGCGGCGGATCGCAATCAAACCGCCGTGAAACTTGAGCTGGCACCCGGCAGCACCATTGAAGATACCATCGCCGTTGCCCAGCAAGCACGTGACACTCTCACCCCCATAGACGACATTGTGAGTATCTTTACCGCGGTTGGTATCAGCACAGGACGTGGCCCTTTTGGCGAAGGTGCCAGCAGCGATGTTCGCAAGGCAACGCTGACCATCACGCTCAAGCACCGCAACGACCGGCCACGCAGTCAGGCTGAAGTGGAAAACGAAATGCGCGAGCGATTAAGAGCCTTGCCCGGTGCCAGGGTGTCGGTGGGATTGGGCGGTGCCGGCGAAAAATTCCAGTTGGTGTTGCAAGGTGAAGACACAGAGATGTTAATGCAAACCAGCCGTACTGTGGAAAAGGAACTGCGCACCTTAGGCGGTATCGGTAACATCACCTCAAGTGCCAGCTTGCAGCGCCCGGAAATACATATCGTTCCGGACTTTGCCCGCGCGGCGGATCTGGGTGTAACTTCCTCTGCATTGTCCAATGCCATCCGCGTAGCCACCGCCGGCGATTTCGAAGTGAAACTGCCCAAGCTCAATTTGCCCCAGCGACAAGTACCGGTTCGCGTACGTTTGCAGGAAGATGTACGCCAAGATGTTGAAGCAATCAAACAAATACTGGTTCCGGCCAATAGTGGCGAAGTGCCTCTATACGCCATTGCCGACATCCGCCTGGACAGCGGTCCCAGCCAGATAGACAGACTAGATCGCAAACGCAACGTGGGCATTGATATCGAACTTGCCGGACAACAACTGGGTGATGTGCAACAACAAATTGATCAGTTGCCGTCACTGAAACAATTACCACCGGGAATCACTCAACCCGCATCAGGCGATGTGGAACGGATGAAAGAATTGTTTGGCAGCTTTGGTTATGCCATGCTGGTGGGCATACTGTGTATTTATATTGTACTGGTGTTGTTGTTCCATGACTTTCTTCAACCAGTGACCATACTCGCAGCATTGCCATTGTCGGTGGGTGGCGCATTTCTCGGCTTGGTAATAACGCATCACGCGTTCTCCATGCCGGCCATCATCGGCTTGTTAATGCTAATGGGTATTGTCAGTAAAAACTCCATTCTGTTAGTGGAATATACAATCCGAGCGCGGCGCGAAGGCATGGCACGTTTCGACGCCCTGGTCGACGCCTGCCGCAAACGGGTACAACCCATCATCATGACCACCATTGCCATGGGCGCCGGGATGACACCGGTCGCCATGGGCATCGGTGCCGAACCAAGCTTCCGCGCCCCAATGGCGATCGCGGTTATCGGCGGCTTGCTGACCTCAACATTTCTATCGTTGCTGATCATTCCCGTGGTGTTTACTTATGTGGATGATTTTCTACGATTGCTGCAGCGTATTTTCAAGCGCTTTAGCCAAACTGAAGCCAGCTACCCACAAAACGTCGCATGATACTGTCCCTCGGTGAGGATTAGCATAGTCGAATTTGACACCAGACCAAATAATGTAATTTGCATAGGAGTTAACAGTAGCTTGAACATTTATTATCACCCGAAATACAACATCGACTTAGAGTTGTTGAATAAACTACACCCTTTTATCGATAAAAGAATCTTGTTTTCTTGCCATGCCGCACGGCTTACCAAAGTAAATCTAATAACTCAAGCCCGAATGGCTGCCCCGGTTATGATCCTGCTAAATATTACAGTTTTATAATCCTTGCTTCTCAATCAACTGTGAACTCTTGAGCCTTAACTATGTTAGCGTTATTCTCTGTCGCTTTGCTGTTTACGGCGCCGATATGAGAGTCATTGATGGCGCTAAGTAACTTGTCAATTTCAATGGGTTTGGTTAGATAAGCTAAAAAACCGGCTTCGTATCCCTTTGCCACTTGGTCCGGCATGGCGCTGGCACTAAGGACAAACACCGGTATATGGCTGGTTTCAGGCTGGGCACGTAACTCCTTAATCGTTTCAAAGCCATCCATGCCCGGTAGATTGATATCCAATATAATTAAGTCCGGTTTGTGTTTGATGGCAAGATCTAAACCCTTCATAGCGGTTTCTGCGGATAATAGTTCACAATCAGACAATTTGCATATAATTCTTTCCATCAGTACTAAGTTGTCCGAATCATCTTCCACATATAATATTTTTTGCACGGACAAAGCGTTTTCCGTAGATGCAACGACATCCCGTGTTATATCTGCAGCGGTAACTTTAGCAGGCTTCCCCATGGGTAACTCAATCCAAAAGGTGCTGCCTTTGCTTTGTTTGCTGACGAAATCCACTGTGCCTCCCATAAGTTCTGTCAGCCTTTGAAACTTCGTCGACGAGATCCACTACGGCACTGGTTTGATCGCACATTCCTGTGGCGTAGCACACCCACGCAAATTAATCCGACATCACTGTCGCATTGTTCAGTCAGATGAAAAATCGATTCCACTCGAAGTCTTATATCCTAAACCAGAAGTACTAGTGAAATACCGAAATGAGTAAATAGGATGGTCAGGGTCAGCATTAAAGCTTATTGACCCAAGGGTATAACGAAAGGAAAGATTTTGCATGATTTTCGATAAAGTGATTTCACCGAGTTACGTCGAATTACCTATATTGTTAACGATGCAAGAAAAATAATCGCTAACAAAAATAACGCCAGGAAAGTAATTATCACTGGCCAGCAGCGTATTTGGGATTCGATTGCATCAATAAATCTTAGCCTTTGAGCAGAATCAATCTTATTATGACTTTGTTGATTTATAATACGCGGGTAACTCTTTATTCCAAATAATTTAACTACTGATGGTAGTTGAGCATTTTTTAAAATGTTCATGATTCGAATAC
>JASFLF010000634.1:0-3220 GCA_050118235.1 Gammaproteobacteria bacterium
CGATCATAGTGACATTGCCGTCTCGGATGGGCACTTCGCCATACAATTGAAAACGCCGCCCAATCCCTTCAAACTGAGATAGCGCGCTGGCAATCGCCTTCTCGGACACTCCCAACTCCTGGGCAATAGCAACGGCCGCCAACGCATTCAGAACGTTGTGTTTTCCCGGTAAATTCAATGTTACCGCTACCGCCTGTGATTCTCCCGCGCGTTTAACTTTAAAGTGGCACTTGGTGTTTTCGTAACGAAGGTCCAGCGCCCGGATATCGGCGTCTTGCGCAAATCCATAAGTCAAAAACGGCTTGCTGATTTGCGGTAGCAATTCGCGGATCACCGGATCGTCGATACAAACCACCGCTAATCCGTAAAATGGCAAATGATGTAAAAATTCCAAAAACGCCTGCCGCAACTGCGCAAAATCACCACCGTAGGTATCCATGTGATCGGCGTCGATATTGGTTACCACAGCAATCATGGGCTGTAGATATAAAAAAGAAGCATCGCTTTCGTCGGCTTCGGCTACGATGTACCGTCCTTCCCCCAGTCGGGCATGGGCCCCGGCGCTGTTCAAGCGGCCGCCGATCACAAACGTAGGATCCAATTCGCCCTCGGCCAACAAACTGGTGATCAAGCTGGTGGTGGTGGTTTTACCGTGCGTGCCGGCCACCGCAATCCCGAAGCGAAACCGCATCAGCTCTGCGAGCATTTCCGCTCTTCTAACAATGGGTATGCGCTGGCGCAAAGCCGCGTCAGTTTCCGGGTTGTCTTTGGTTATGGCGGTGGACACTACAACGACGTCGCTATTGGCAATGTTATTCGCATCATGGCCAATGTGTACGGTTGCGCCCAGTTTACTCAGGCGCTTGGTCACCGCATTTTCTTTCATGTCGGATCCGGACACTTGATAACCCAAATTGAGCAATACTTCGGCAATGCCGCCCATGCCCACACCGCCTATACCCACGAAATGAATCCGGTTCACTCGACCCATTTTTTCAAAGGTGGGACTGGGAAAGCGCCGCGGCTCGAGTTCGTCCATTGTTTTCATATCTTCAGACACGGGCCACCTCCAAACACAAGTCGGCGACTTTTTTGGTTGCATCGGGAAGCGCCAACTTTTTTGCCGCGGCGGCCATCTTGTTCAATTTCGAATAATCCAGCTGATTCAACATTTCAATTAAGCGGCTTACTGTCAGGTCTTTTTGTTGCACCAAGAGTGCGGCACCATTGTCCACCAAGTATTTAGCGTTGCTGGTTTGGTGATCATCCACCGCATAAGGATACGGCACTAAAATAGAGGGCATACCCGCAATCGCCAATTCGGCAATGGTCAGCGCACCCGCCCGGCATAACACCAAATTGGCCCAACCATAGGCGGCCCCCATGTCGTCGATAAAAGGTTCCACTTTGGCTTCAATATTGTGTGTTTTATACAAAGCCAGTGTCTCATCAATATTTTTTCTGCCAGCCTGATGCCACACTTCGGGTCGTTGAACTTCACTCAGTTGCGCAAGCGCTTGCGGTACCACTTCGTTGAGCGCTTTGGCGCCTAGACTGCCGCCCACGACCAATAAATGAATTTTTTCCGTGGTCGATCCGATGGCTGACTCAGCTGGCACTTGATTCCTAGCCTCAGAACCTATGGCGTTGCGTACGGGATTGCCCGTATGTACGGTTTTTGCGGACCGGATCGTGCCGGGAAACGCTTCCAGCACACGCACGGCAAACGGTGTCAACAATTTATTGGTGAGTCCTGCGATGGCATTTTGTTCGTGTATCACTAGCGGGCGGCGTGACAACCAAGCGGCAATTCCACCGGGGCCGGTAACAAACCCTCCCATGCCAAGCACTACGGCAGGCTTTACCTTTTGCAACACAGCCAATGCCTGCCACAAGGCATGCAACAGCTTAATGGGCGCCAACATCCAGCCCAGCAATCCCTTGCCGCGCAACCCGGCAACGTCTATAAAGGAAATATCAATACCGGCTTTTGGCACCACATCCGCTTCGATACCTTTTTGTGTGCCTAACCAGGCCACTTGAATGCCGCGATGGCGCAATTCATCAGCAACAGCCAGCGCGGGGAATACATGGCCGCCGGTGCCACCGGCCATCAACAGCACTTTCCTAGATTGATTTGTTGATTGTTGCGGTTGAGTACCCATCAGCTTCGACTAAACCTCCCACTGCGAGCATTATTGTCACCATTGGACGGATATTCGTGAGAGATGCGCAACAACACGGCGCAGCCGATACACGTCGCTACCACGCTGCTGCCGCCGTAACTCATCAATGGCAAGGTCAGTCCTTTGGTGGGCAATAAACCCATGTTGACCCCGATATTTATAAACGCCTGCAAGCCGATTAACAGCCCAAAGCCATACGCCACAAAGCCGGCAAAACGCTGTTGGGCACGAAATGCGTTTTGCCCGATTGAAAACGCGCGCCATACCAAAATTGCGAACAAGCTGATGACAAACAAACCACCTATGAGCCCTAACTCCTCGGCAAGCACAGCAAACAAAAAATCCGTATGTGCCTCGGGCAAATAAAACAACTTTTGTATACTGCCGCCCAGCCCGACGCCGAACCACTCACCCCGGCCGAAGGCAATCAACGACTGAGTCAATTGAAAACCGCAATCGAAAGGATTCGCCCAAGGATTTAGAAAACACGTCAACCGCTCCACTCGATAAGGCGATGCATAAGCGACGATACCGAAACCCACAGCCATCAATAAAAACAAGATCCCGAACTGGCGCACTTGCACACCACCGATAAACATCATGCCCATGGCTGTCATGGCGATAACGAATGCCGAACCAAAATCAGGCTCCAACAACAACAAAATACCCACCAGCGACAGCAATATCATGGGTTTTAAAAACCCTTTTACACTGGAACACACTTCATCGCCGCGCCGCACTAAATAGCCCGCCAAATACAAAACCACGAACAATTTCATGAATTCCGAAGGCTGTATGTTGACAACCCCTAATGAAATCCAGCGCAGACTGCCGTTTACTTCTTTGCCGGCCAGTAGTACCAACAGCAGAGATAGCACGCCAAAGATTAATAACTTGGGATTAACTTTTTCCCATACCTCGATCTTGATATGTAACACGCCCCAGGCCAGCAACAAACCTGCAAGCGCATAAGCGCACTGGCGCTGGAAATAATAAAATGGTTCACCCAGCTGTTTCTCTGCAATGGACACCGA
>JASFLF010000635.1:0-3219 GCA_050118235.1 Gammaproteobacteria bacterium
TGTATCGCGACCAAGTGCAACAGGCTGCCGCTGCGCTCGATTACTATCGCAAGCGCCTGGACAAAACCATTATCCGCTCACCCATCGACGGCACCGTCATCGAGCGCTATCTTGACGAGGGTGAAGGCGTTACCCCGGAAATCCCTATACTGGCGATCGCCGACCTCAGCAAGATTTGGGTGAATGCGGAAGTGGATGAAACCGACATTGGCAGAGTGCAAATTGGAGAAAAAGCCCAGGTCACATCCAACGCCTACCCCGGACAAACCTTTCAAGGCAGGGTACGCGAAATCGCCAACTATGCCGGTGCGCGCAAAATTCGCCCCAGTAATCCCGCCGTTAATCTCGGCCTCAAGGTTGTGCAAGTAAAAGTCCTGTTGGAAAAACCTACACCGTTGCGCCTGGGTATGACAGTGGATGTGAGGATCACGCCCAGGAATGACGAAGGAGGTTAATCAGATTCCGCTACTAAAGGGGTTATAGCGCACCGGGTGCGGATACCTGTAGTGAAGGTTTTGTAGCGCAACTGTCCATGCAAGCAAGTAATGACGGGCAAGTTACCTTACAGGCCAATTACACCCCTGCGGATCTGCATTTCAAAGGAGATGGTTCTTGCAAAACATCCGGAACCCAAAATGCGGAGAAGGGCAAATCTTGTAGCGAGCAACGGACGCTAGTTGGCGGTATCGTGGAGGTATTGCCGTGATGGTATACAACTAACATAACTTATATGTCGGCCTTCCATGCATACGAAGACTCTGACGGCACCGCCGCTAAAAGTAAGTCTTGCGTCATCGGATGCTTTGAGATAGTTATTTTTCTCAGGGGTGTATTTGGTGTTGTTGTTTCCTTATTCCCTTTTGACTTTGTTTTGTAGTTAGCATTACTGAAATACAAGTTGGGTCTTTTCCCGCGTTTTATGAATCATGAATTTGGCAAGTAATTCCAGTTTTTAGGAAAATAATTACAGTTACTTACATCGCATTTGTAAAAATGTGGAGTTAACCGCGCTGACTGATGGTATCAATGCATTTACTATAGGTAGTCCACGATACAAATTTAATGATGTATGCTTGATCCAATAAACAAAATACGATTAAGAAATTGGTATCAGTTATTTGTTTAAGGAACTTCTGTGTAATGAATGATCTTCAGAAGACTCTGACACAATAATCTCGAAGCAATGCAGACCGGAGATTTCAAAAGAAATGCGCAGCTTCAAAAAATAAATTGTATTCAACAACTTATCGGAATACCAGGGATATAACCCGAGCGATATCAGCGCCACCTTTCGCTTGCAGCACCGCAATGTGTTTGCGCCATTTCCTTCTATCCCGTTTTTTGGCAACCACACCTTAAGCTATATGGCATTACCCTATTCAAAAATCGAACAATCAGCTATCCTAAACTAATAGGCTGTCACATAGATTTCGCAAGCCCCAGTACTCTCAACTGGAGGATTGATCATGATTGATACCCAACTGATTGGCAATCTGCTGGTCATCGGGATCTTGGTTTACGCCTCGATTACACACGGAATGGTTTTTTATCGTCTGCGCAGCCAACGAGTACACGGTATTTTTTGCCTCTTATGTATTTGCGTTGCCGCCTACGCAGCCACAAATGTGATTGCCTTATATTTAGTCCATGACCTAGAGAGCTATGTAACAACCAGCAAGCTATCAACTATTTTTGTTATTTTTACAGTCGTCACCCTCGCATGGTTTGCATCCCACTATCTTGAATCCAATAATAACCTACCTATTAAGCTTATTATTCTTGCGCTTGCGCCATTTTTCCTAATCAATCTGTTTATGAGTAACGGTATATTGTGGAGCAATATAGATGGAATTGAACTAACGGACCGCCCGTTTGGTGGCAAAGTCGTGCACCCTGTCAACGCCGTCATAAGCTGGCCGATGTACGGATTATGGGCCGTTGTGGCAGTCGTATATTTATTAATACTGAACGCAGTATTTCAATCACTGCGCAGGAAAATACGGCGACGAGGCATATTCCTGCTTGGCGGCATAATTGCGCTAACTGCGGGTTTAATTTTCGACACCCTCATAGACATGGGCATCAACAAATCCTATTTTTATGTTTCAGAATACTTAATTTTAGGGTTCGCAGTGTTAATGGGCCTCCGCCTATCTGATCAACTAAGACTGCACGAACAAAACCTGGAAAACTTGGTATCCGCGCGCACCATGGAGTTGGAGCAGGCCAATAAAGAACTGGATTCTTTTTCGTATTCGGTTTCACATGATCTTCAAGGCCCACTCCGAATCATACAAGGATTTGTCAAGGTATTGCAGGAAGATCATGCCATATCAACCGACACCGAGGCTAAAAACCTGATTCTCAGAATCGATGCTAAAGTCAAACACATGCAAGCATTGATGGAAGGCATCTTACAGTTGTCACAAGTTTCACGCGGAGAGTTGAATAGAAAGTTTGTCGATACCAGCCAAATCGCAACCGCTATTGTGGCGGAACTAAGGGAACAAGACCCGGATCACAGCGTGGACGTTAGCATCGAGCACAGTTTGACCACCAATGGTGACCCCGCACTGATTCGCATCGCGTTACAAAACTTGATAGGCAATGCTTGGAAATACAGCCATGATGTTAACCAACCGAGAATACATTTATATCACTATACGTCAGAAACCGGTCAAAGAGGATTTGCCTTGGCCGACAACGGCGTGGGATTCGATCCAAAGTATGCGGATAAATTGTTTACGCCATTTCAGCGTTTGCATTCCGAAAGTGAGTTCCCCGGTACGGGTATTGGCCTGGGAACAGTAGACCGTATAATTAGGCGGCACGGAGGATGGATATGGGCGGATAGCAAAGTAGGCGAAGGCGCCACATTTTATTTTTCTTTTGAGCCTGCAGCTGATCAGGCCACAACAAATCAACCGTAATAAAAATCCGACAATGTTTTCGATATTGAAGAGCCAGTCTTGAATTAACTATCCGCTTTTATTCTGATGTAGAGTGCTAATAAAGTTTGTATATTTCAACCAGAATATTACTGGTACAACGGCTACGTGCAGACGCTTGTTACTAGTTAATAAAACTCTGTTAACTGCCATAACCGGAAGTTCAAAAATATCAATTATTTTCATGCGCGACTGAGTAAGAAAATATTGGCTTTATTTGCTCGCTATACTTTTCTACAAAGCGGACGCTGCCTGATTCATAATAAAACAC
>JASFLF010000636.1:0-3210 GCA_050118235.1 Gammaproteobacteria bacterium
CCAAAATGGACAAAGATCAATTACCTGAACCCTTGCAAAGCCTGCCACAGGTGCAACAGCAAAAAATCATTAAGGAAAAGGCCGAGGAACGGAAAAGCCTATTGGGCAAAATACAATCACTCACCCAGAAACGTTCCACATTCCTGCGAAAGAAAGTGGAAGAGAGAGGCGGTGCTGAAGAGTCGCTGGACAATCAGATTTTTAGCACTGTGCGACAACAGGCCGCAGAGAAAGGTTTGCAGTATAATGCTTCAGCACCAAGGTACTAATCCAAAGTACTAATCCAAGGTACTAATCCAAGGTACTAACCAGGGTACCTACATTTAACATAAACAGCCCGGCGGCAGCGCCGGGCCTTTGTTACTATTCAGCGGATGAAATAAATCGGGAATAAATATATATACATATATAGAAGGAAAAAATATTATGAACAAAGAAAATCAAGGCGGTTTGTTTTTTCTGGGAATTTTTGTGGCCGTAGGGGTCGCATTAGCCGGCTATTTTGTCAGTCAAACCTTGTATAATGCCAAAGTCGCTCTTAACACGGCAGAGGCGAAGGGATTGGCCGAGCGGCGGGTAATGGCGGATCGCGCCAATTGGAATATCTCCTTTTATGTGGAGGGGAAAAGCCGCGACCAAATTCCCGGTTTGTATCAACAAGCCGAGCAACACCAGCAGACCATAGTCGGATTACTGAAGGACAATGGATTTGACGACAACGAAATCGAGAAAGGGGTTTTGGATTATAACTATCAGGAATATCGCGACGACAAGCAGCAACTGGTGGACCAGCGTCACACCCTGCTTGGCAGCATCAGCATCGAGACGGAAAAAGTAGAATTAGTAGGCAAAGTGCGCGCTGTGATGAATAAGTTGATCGCGCAAGGGATTAACATCCAAAATCAAGCGCCAGCATATCGTTTCACCAAACTCAATGAAATCAAACCGGATATGCTGCGTGAGGCGACTAAAAACGCGCGCATCGCTGCCAACGAATTCGCCGAAAACGCCGGTGTTAAAGTCGGCGGCATCCGCGATGCGCGCCAGGGGAACTTTTTTGTGCGCGATGCGGGCGAAGAGTATGGTGATACCGCCAGAATTGAAAAAGATGTTCGCGTAGTAACTACCATTACCTTTTATTTAACCGAATAATTATGCATTTGCACAGAAAACCTGGGTAACGAAAAAGGCAACGGGCCCTGCAATGCAGGGCCCGCCATTCATTTGAGTGTATACTACGCTGCGTTTTTCGCTTGTTCGGCGAGATACGACTCAAGGTCTTCCGATCCACCGATGTGTACGCCGTTGATGAACACCTGAGGTACTGTTGAACGTCCGGACACTGCGCGAATCGCGGCTTCGCGGTAGTCCCGGTTCAAAACCAGCTCTTCGAACTGTATACCCGCATCGTGCAACATGCCTTTGGCACGCACACAGTATTCACAGCCTTCACGGGTGAATACGGTCACATCCAAGGGTTTGGCGGCTTCGGGCGCGATATAAGACAACATGGTGTCCGCGTCGGAAACCTCAAACGGGTCACCCGGTACGTCCGGTTCGATGAACATCTTTTCGATGACGCCGTCTTTCACCAACATAGAATAGCGCCACGAGCGTTCACCGAATCCCAAGTCGTTTTTTGGTACCAACATGCCCATACCGCGGCTGAAATCGCCGTTGCCGTCGGGCAAGAAGGTGACGTTAAAAGCTTTCTGTTCATTGCGCCACTCATTCATGACAAAGGCGTCGTTGACCGAGACACAAATCACCTCATCGACACCGTGCTGTTTGAAATTCGGCGTTAACTGATTGTAACGCGGTACATGAGTCGACGAACATGTCGGGGTAAACGCACCGGGTAAAGAAAACACAATCACGGTCTTGCCCTGGAAGATATCATCGGTGGTGACATCCACCCATTCATGATTGCGACGGGTGCGAAATGTGACCTGTGGTACATTTTTGCCTTCACGGTTTTCTAACATGGTTTTGCTCCTTTTAGGTAATTACAATAAAAAAGTGATCGTTACATTTGTTGTGCTAATTGTTGTGGCGAACTGCGCTCCGCTTTGCTGATTCGTTTCCATACCAGTTCATGAAAATGGTAGGCGACGGTGTTGACGGCCGGTTCCACAAGCGCAATGGCTCCGCCAACCAGCACGCTGCCGGTCATTAAATAGCCCACGGTAAATGCCACTGTGAAATGTACTGCTGCGAAACTCATGGTCTTAGTCATCGTCTTACGCTCCTTTGAATCAGGTAGATCATTGGTACGGGGATAATTATCGGGGCTGATGCCTAATTGTTAAAATCGTTTATTACTATAAAAACGATAGTTATTGCCTATAAATGAGTTACGCCGGCTAATTATTTATCTGGGAGGGTGGGAACGGAAAAACGATTATTTTTTTCGGCCGGTCTTTTTCTTCACAGGTTTGCCCTTGCCGATCAGGTGTACTGTGTTAGGCAGATTGTCGAGAATGATTTGCGCGAAAGCCTGCAAGGCCGCGCGCCTGGGGAAGCTATGGCGAAAAACCAGTGACACCCGGCGGGAGGCGTCGGCAATCGCCAGCGGTTGGGCCACCACACCGCTGCCGGTGGTCCAGGAACCGCGCATGGCCAGTGCCGGAACCAGGGTGACGCCAAAGCCGGCCCCAACCAATTGAAGCAGGGTTTCCAAGCTGGCGGCGCGCAAGTCGGCCATGTCCCCTTGTACTTGCCGTTCTTTTATGTGGCAAACGTCCATGGCTTGCTTGGCCAGACAGTGACCTTCGGCCAGCAGTAAAAGATTTTCATTGTTCAGATCACGCAAAGTGATCTTCTCTTTGGCATAGAAGGAATGTTTGCGCGGGTAGGCAATCCAGAATGGCTCGTCGAACAACGGCATGGATTCAAATTCCTGCTCCTCCACCGGCGTGGCCAGCAAGGCGGCATCGATTTCATGATTTCGCAGCCGTTCCAGCAAGGTATCGGTGAGCTCTTCGGATAAGACCAGTTTCATTTGCGGGATTTGTTTTTTCAACGGAATCAGAACTAACGGCATCATATAAGGACTTATGGTTGGGATCGCGCCAATGCGCACTGGGCCCGCCAGCGGGTCTTGATGGGCCCGCGCCAATTGCTCGATGGCGTCGGCTTGTTCCATCATTTGACGCGCGTGGGCCAAAATGGCCTCGCCTACCGGAGTGATTTCAACCGAGCGGTTTGTGC
>JASFLF010000637.1:0-3208 GCA_050118235.1 Gammaproteobacteria bacterium
GTCATCGCCCCGGGCTATGACGCCGAGTTGGACGAGTTGCGTTCCCTGAAGGAAAACGCCGGCCAATATTTGATTGATCTGGAAACCCGGGAACGGCAGCGAACCGGCATTAATACCTTGAAAGTGAATTACAACCGGGTGCACGGTTATTACATCGAAGTCAGTAAAACCCAGGCGGACAATGTGCCGCAGGATTATACCCGGCGCCAAACCCTCAAAGGTGCCGAACGCTACATCACCCCGGAATTAAAACGCTTTGAGGATAAAGTCTTGAGCGCCTCCGAACGGGCTTTGGCACGGGAAAAAGCCCTATACGAGGCATTGTTCGATCACCTCAGCGATTATTTACCCGCCTTGCAAGACAGTGCCGACGCCATAGCCGAATTGGATGCGTTGACCAATTTGGCCGAACGCGCCGATACGTTGAATTTGTGCGAACCCGCCCTGGTCGACACCCCCGGAATGCAAGTCAAAGACGGCCGGCACTTGGTGGTGGAACAAGTCATTTCCGACGCGTTCATCCCCAATGATGTGCGGTTGGACGAGGCGCGGCGCATGCTAATCATCACCGGCCCCAACATGGGCGGCAAGTCCACTTACATGCGGCAAGTGGCGTTAATCACCCTGCTTGCGCATATCGGCAGTTATGTGCCCGCCGCCAGCGCCACCATAGGGCCTTTCGACCGCATATTCACCCGCATCGGCGCTTCGGACGATTTGGCGGGCGGACGCTCCACCTTCATGGTGGAAATGACTGAAACCGCCAATATACTGCACAACGCCACCCAATACAGCCTGGTACTCATGGACGAAGTGGGCCGCGGTACCAGCACGTTTGACGGCTTGTCCCTGGCCTGGGCCTGCGCCGAACAATTAGCCAGGAGCGTCAAAGCGTTTACGTTATTCGCAACCCATTATTTCGAACTGACCGTATTGCCGGACACCCTGGATAATGTGGCCAACGTGCATCTGGATGCGGTGGAACATGAAAAAGGCATTGTGTTCATGCACGCCGTCAAAGAAGGGCCCGCCAATCAAAGTTACGGATTACAGGTTGCAGCGTTAGCGGGAGTACCGGATAATGTGATCGCTAAAGCCAAAGACAAACTGCGCCAGCTGGAAAACAATAGTTCGCGGGAATCTTCAGTCATGGTTAATCCCGGCGAAAGTAAAATAACGCACGGAGCGCAATCATCGGGACAATTGCAGGAGCGGCCACACAAACAACCACAGGAACAACCAGGCCAGCAATATTCCCTGTTTCTTCCTGAAGTGGAGTACGTCATGGTGGAAAGCCCCGCGGTGGAAAAATTAAAAGACCTGGATATCGATAACCTGACGCCCCGGCAAGCATTACAACAACTTTACGAGTTAAAAGAACTAATACAGTAACGGAGATCCCCATGACCTTTGTCGTAGTCGAAAACTGCATAAAATGTAAATACACCGATTGCGTGGAAGTATGCCCGGTGGATTGTTTTCACGAAGGCCCCAACTTCCTGGTCATCGATCCGGAAGAATGCATCGATTGCTCCTTGTGTGAGCCGGAATGCCCCGCCGAGGCCATATTTGACGAAGACGATGTGCCTCAAGGTCAGGAACAGTTTATTGCTTTGAATGCCGAACTCGCCAAGGAATGGCCGGTAATCACCGAGAGAAAAGAAGCCCCGCCGGACGCCAAAGAATGGGACGGCAAACCGGATAAATTAAAGCTTTTAGAACGTTAAAAGCGCTCGGCGCATTAGCCAACCATCTCATGGGTAAGGTTGAAAGCGTAAACAAAAACAAAACCGGCAATCCTCGTCAACCGGCTTCAACTTTTCCACGATCCGACACTGGCGCGCAACTGCACTGGGTATCCTACCAGCAAAATCCGCTGGCTTATCTTGCGCAGCTCATCGTTAAGCGAAACCGCGACAAACTTCCGGATTTAACCCACACGGTCGTATTGCTATCCCAAGCGCGCGCCGCGCCCTGGTTTCGTCGCGAATTGCTCCAACAGAGCCTTGAGGCAGGTTACCCGGCGCTGTTAGGCCCGCACATTGAAACGTTGAGCACTTGGATCCAGCGATCCGTATTGGCCGGCACCCGCACCATATCGGATGAAACTCGTGAACTGTTGCTCGTGGAGGCATTGCGTGACTATCCTCATTTATACGGAGAAGGCAGCGCATACAGCTTGGCCGCCAGCCTCATGGAATTGTTTGATGAGTTGACCGCACATTACATCGACCTGCCGGCCACTTTAGTGCAGTTTCAGCAACAACTGGAGCGCGCCTATGGCATCAGTCAATCGCAACTCAGCGCATTAGGTAAAGAAGCCACTCTTGTACACACCTTGTGGCAAGCCATGCACCAGCAATTGCAATCTCAACAGGCGCTGGACTCCGCCTCGGCGTATATCAAGAAACTGGCGCAAAACCTATCCTGTCTTTCGCCGCAACAGCACATTTATATTGCCGGATTTCACGATTTCACGTTGGCGGAATGGCAATGGCTGCAACAACTCAGTGATCGCGTATCGCTGACATTGGTCGTGCAAGGCGAAGACACTCACGAAAATGCTTGTATAACGCCGTCCACACAATCCCCTTACGCGGCGGCCAATCGTTTTATCGAGCAAATCAACACATATTTAAAGCCACATCTCATACAACCGATACAACCAAAGCAACAGCAAGCTGCGCAATTGGAATTGGAATTTAATGCCTCGTCGGGCAACACAGCGCTCAGCCAGTGCCTGGAGAGTATCTTCACCCCGGGAGCATTCCCTCTCAAACAACGCGCCGGGCAATGCGCCATAGACTATCCGCAAGACCCCATTGCCCAACAATTTCGTGTTTTTGAAGCCAGTCATAGCGAAGCCGAAGCCAACGCCATTGATGTGCAAGTCAGACGGTGGTTAAGCCAAGGGCTTAGCCACATCGGCATAGTTACGGAAAACCGGCGCCTGGCCCGCCGCTTACGGGCGTTACTGGAGCGTGCCGGTATTGTATTACAGGATTCCGCCGGCTGGGCTTTGTCCACTACCAGTGCCGCCACGGTCATTGAACGCTGGCTGCAATGTATTGAAGAAGATTTTCATTATTTACCGTTTTTGGACTTTCTAAAATCGCCGTTTATATTCTCGCGCCAGGACCGGTCGCTGTATTTGCAGACAGTCTATCATTTGGAAAAAACCGTCATAATCGATGAAAACGTGGCCGAC
>JASFLF010000638.1:0-3207 GCA_050118235.1 Gammaproteobacteria bacterium
CTCACCTGGATACGCCACCCCCGCATTTTGCTCGCGCCATCGCAGTTGCCGTTCGGCGATTTGCCCCGGTTGGTAAAACCACCAAGGATTGGAAAACTGGATCCATTCCGGCCTATCACCTCGGGAAAAAGCCGCGGTGATGTCTTCGGCTGAAAAATAGTCAAAGACGATTTTGCGCTGCTCTCGCGCTAACTGTTTTAGTAAATCCCGGTGCCTGGGGCGGGGGAAGTCCAGTAACAAACTGGCGCACATAAAACGACTTTCATCGTTGCGCGCCATGGATTGTACCAGCGTGGCGACCAGGTTTATGGTGTCTTCCAATTGTTGGGAATCTTTTTCGTAACCGAACGATAACAAACACTGAAAGGCATCAAAGCGTTCTGAACCGAGCAGCGAATGATCTTGCGCAATGTGTGTCAGCGGGGCCAGCGCAAACTCACTTTTATTGGCAAAAAACGCTGGCCAATAAGCGTCCAACCACTCCCAAATCCCCGCTTGCGGATCCCACACTTTGCGAGCCATCACCTTCAACAACGTAGCGGCCGCTGGTTCACCGGTCATTTTTCCCAGTATGAACACGCAATGCAATAACGCCCACCATTGTCCCTCACCTTCAACCGCTTCCCAATGAGCATCGTCGTTTAAATAGGCACATATCTTGGACGACATGGTATCTTGGCGGCGCACGCATTCCTCTATGGTTTGCAAAGACACAGTGTCCTTGCGGGTGGTGATCCACTCCATCAATTGCTCATCGGTTAAAGAGTGCGGAGCTTCGGCGGCGTGTTGTTCCAGAATATCGGCCAATTCACTGCGAAATTCGTTTAAATCATCCGGCGCATAAAGCACCATATGATAGAACGATGAGGCTATGGGTCCGGCCATGGCGCGGATTTCTTTTAAAAATTTCGCCGAGCGATAATCAACGTCCTCGGAAAACATCAGTGGGGCGAATTGTTGCGGGTCGACAATGACGTTTAACATCACCATTTGGCGAACATGATCAATTGAACTGCTGGCTAATATTTCATCCCAGTCGTCTTCGATCAGCTTTAGGCAGGCAAGAAAGCCTTTCGCCCATTCATCGACTTTGGGCAAGCGGATGTTGTGGACGCGTTCACTGCTCACCTGCGGGGTAAAATCAGGATCAAGTAACTCTTCCATCAGATGATCTACAGCCTCTTCCAGGCAGTAGTAAATATCATCGGGGATGTCATTGAGAATCTTGTCCTCCATACCCAAAAGTTTTTGCCGCCAGGGCGCCACTTCGACAAAGTCTCCGGCCACAGCCACCGCGGTTAAAAAACCCTGTACTTCATTGAATGACTTGTTGACAGCGTATTGTTGCAGCAGGACTTGCAATTCATCCAAGCAAGTTTGGTATTGGGTATCGATTTCCATGATCTGTAATTGTAAAACTCAATCTGGCGCAATGCACATAAATATTAATTCTCGCTCGCGGTTTTGCGCAAACGAGCCACACACGCCGCCAACCCCACTGTAAAATCCGGATAGCGTAATTGCACACCCAATTCGTCGAGAAGTTTGCGGTTGTCGATACGCCGGGATTCCTGCAAATAGGAGAGCATGCCGGCGCTCAATACCCGTTTCGCCTCATCCATATCCACTTCCGGCGGCATGGGCAGTCCCAGGGCTTGGGCGATGTCTTTGAAATAACGGGACATGGTGCCGGGTTTGCCGTCACTGACATTGTAGATGGCGTTTGTTCGGGAACCCGGCGGTGCTTTGTCGGCGGCGACGACGCAAACCATGGCCAAATCGTCTTCGTGGATGCGATTGGTAAAGGGTGAAAGTGCTTCTTTTAATATGGGCAGGCCTTGCTTAAGCCGCTCAACCGGCAACCGATCTGGACCGTAAATACCACCCACCCGCAAAACCACCACCGGTACACCCGTCTGTTCACTCCACGCTAATAGCTGTTGTTCACCGTGCCAGCGGCGTTTGCCCCGGTCGGTTTGCGGTTGCACGGGAGCGTCTTCCGTAATCCATTGGCCACGACAGTCACCATAGACCGCCGTGGTACTGATTAACACTATTTTACGGGGCCGGTGAGCACTGGCGGCGGACAACAGATTCATAACGCGGGGATCGGCTTGTCCGCGGGATGGCGGCGGCGCAAAGTGGTATAGCACGCTGTCATCAATGGGCAAACCGGCTAAACTGGCCGCATTGTCCAAATCCCCCAATATCGGGTTAATGCCTGAACCACTGATAGCGGCGGCTTTTTCCCGGGATCGCAGCAATGCGAAAACCGGATCTTGTCGCTGCAAATGGATCGCCGCCACTCGCCCGCCGATATCCCCAAAACCACTGATAAAAAACTTAGTCATGTCGATCTCTCCTTGCTTAGGCTTGAATGTGCACCGTTCTACGCCTATGTAAAGAATTTGAATTTCAATAATGCGGGTGTTGCATGAGTTTTTCCATCAAAGTTGAACCCAGTGGCCGGACTTTTTCAGTTGAGGATGACGAGAATATCCTCACTGCGGCCCTGCGTCAGGGGCTGAATCTGCCGTATGGGTGCCGCGACGGTCATTGCGGCAGTTGCAAAGCCCGCTTGTCAAAAGGCGAAGTACATTACCCCAACCATCTCACCGAAGCCTTGTCCCCTGAAGAACGCATCGCCGGCATCGCCTTGCTCTGCCAAGCCAAGCCCTTAAGCGATATTACTTTGGAGGCACACTTGGTGGACTCGGGCGATGAAATCACAGTAAAAAAATTGCCATGCCGGGTACAAAGTAAAAAGTTACTTACTCATGATGTGATGGAATTAACCTTGAAACTGCCGGTGACCGAGCGCTTGCAATTCCTCTCCGGTCAGTACATCGAAATATTATTACCCGATGGCCGACGGCGCAGTTTTTCGCTGGCCAATCCGCCCCACGACGATCAATTATTGGTATTGCACATACGCCATGTGGACGGCGGAGAATTTACCGATTATGTGTTCAACCAATTGGAAGAGAAAACCATCTTGCGGATCGAGGGTCCGTTGGGCGGTTTTTACCTTCGGGAAGACTCCCACCGGCCCATGATTTTTATGGCCGGAGGTACCGGGTTTGCGCCCATCAAAAGCCTGATGGAACATTGCATCGCGGAAAAAACCAACCGTCCCATTCATTTTTATTGGGGTGTCAGAGCCAAGCGGGATTTGTACGGCCAGGAACTGGCCAACCAGTGGGCCCG
>JASFLF010000639.1:0-3189 GCA_050118235.1 Gammaproteobacteria bacterium
TTGTCTTAAATTCTTTTGCCTTCGTGGTGTAATCAATGAAGGTGGATCTACCCGGCAACCTGCCCCGGTTTAGGCGCAAGCCTCAAGGCGGACTGCAATAGCTCGATACTGGAATCTATATTGACCGCTTCGTTCATGCTTTGTTGCAGAAACTTAACCAATGCAGGATAGAGCGTAATCGCCTCATCAGTGGCTGCGTCCGAACCTTTTTGATAAGCCCCCACACTGATCAAGTCCCGTTGTTGCTGATATTTTGAATACACTTGCTTGAAGCGTTGGGCCGATTTCAAATGCTCGGGGGTAACAATCTCTGTCATGGCGCGGCTGATGGATGCCTCTACGTCGATGGCAGGATAGTGGCCGGCTTCGGCCAGCTCTCGGGACAGTACCACGTGGCCGTCCAATATGGCCCGCGCGGCATCGGAAATGGGGTCATTGGTATCATCGCCTTCCGCCAATACCGTATAAAACGCCGTAATGGAACCGCCTTGTTCTTCGCCATTGCCGGCCCGTTCCACCAGTTGGGGTATTTTCGCGAATACCGACGGCGGATAGCCTTTGGTCGCCGGTGGCTCCCCTATGGCCAGGGCAATCTCCCGTTGCGCTTGCGCATAGCGGGTTAATGAATCCATTAATAATAATACGTTCAATCCTTGATCGCGAAAATACTCCGCAATGCTGGTGGCCAACGCCGCTCCATGCAACCGGACCACCGGCGCATCATCGGCGGGCGATGCAACCACAACGGCACGGGACAAACCTTGCGGGCCTAAAATGTTCTCTATGAATTCTTTGACCTCCCGACCCCGCTCGCCAATCAGCCCAACCACAATGACATCCGCAGTGGTAAACCGGGTCATCATGCCCAGTAACACACTTTTTCCTACGCCGCTTCCCGCGAACAGTCCCATGCGTTGCCCCCGCCCTACGGTAAGTAGCGAATTGATGGCTCTAACACCTACGTCCAGCGGCTGGCGAATCGGCGTGCGCATCAGAGGATTGATCACCCGCCCATAGATAGGTTGGCGCCGACTGCACTGCAACTTACCCAAACCATCCAAAGGCTCACCCGTGCCACTGAGCACTCTACCTAACAAGCCATTTCCCACAGGTACATCATAGACTTTATCGGTAGGAATCACTTTGGCATTGGGAATAAGGCCGCGAATGCTGCCTGTGGGCATTAAAAACAATTTCTCTCCGGAAAATCCGACGACTTCGGCTTCTACGTCCGCCCCTTGCGGACCTTTGACGATACAGCGTGCTCCAATAGGAGCTTGACAACCCACCGCTTCCAAAGTCAACCCTACCATGCGGGTAAGCTTACCCTCCACGACTAATTTGGGCGCCTCAACTTTTTCCACCAATTGCTTGATAGACCTGGCCCATAGACGCCCCCGAGGAAATCCTCCGTCGGCATCATCCGGTCTCACGCAAGAATCAGACATCCGTGCCGTCCTGCTCTCTTTCACCACCCAGCAAATTGGCCACCAATGAGGATAAGCGCCTTTCCACAGTAGCATCTATGGTGGAAGTATCGGTCATTACCTTACAGTCACCGCGACTAAGGGTAGGGTCTTCCATCAATCGCCAATAACTTTCCGGCTCCGAGGCGGACAGTTTTGTCTTCACCAGTTCCAAATCTTCCGGATGTAAATACACATAGATTTTCTTGGCTGCGCTGGGCAACACCAAAATGGCCTCGCGTACGATCGCAATAATTTGTCCGGGATCGGTTTTGATTTCCCGCCGCACAAGTTGACGCGCGATAGTGATCGCCAATTCGGTGAGTTGCTGTTCAACCTCCTGATCTAAGTCCTTAAATGGCTTGCTCAACGCACTCAAAGCTTTTTGCAACAGTTGGATGTGTGGGGCCAACTCTGCTTTACTTTTCGCTATACCTTCTTTGTAGCCATTGGCAAGCCCCTCATCATAAGCTTCCTTGTACGCTTGCTTTTGAATTTTTTCGATGGCTTCGGCCGTAATGGGACCACGCGGCAACTGCGCATCACCACTGGATGCGCTGTGTTCCACAAGAGGGGTTTGCCAGC
The DNA here is from genome assembly GCA_050118235.1 of Gammaproteobacteria bacterium. Lineage (GTDB taxonomy): Bacteria > Pseudomonadota > Gammaproteobacteria > SZUA-152 > SZUA-152 > JAJDNG01. The sequence continues at coordinate 2,052 of JASFLF010000639.1, forward strand.
GTTCGATACTACCGGCCTCATCCGAAGATATGATTTTCTTTTTAGATATATTCATCTCCACCGCTGCCACCTAACGATATATCACCGGATTCAGCCAATCGTCTAGCCACAGCGAGGATTTCTTTTTGCGCCGTTTCCACATCGCTTAAACGCACCGGGCCCTTGGCCTCTAAATCATCACGAAGCATTTCCGAGGCCCGCTTCGACATGTTCTTGAAGATTTTTTCTTTTAATGGTTCATCGGCGCCTTTTAGCGCCAATACCAACGAATCCGATGAAATCTCTCGCAATATGGTCTGAATATCCCGATCACCGACCTCGTTCAGGTTATCAAATACAAACATCAAATCCTGTATTTGTTGCCCCAAATCGGCGTCCACTTCTTTGACGTTATCCATGATTTCCGCTTCTAGGGAACTGTCCATAAAGTTTAAAATATCCGCCGCTGTCTTGGTTCCCCCTACTGAGGAAGACTTTACATTGGTGTTGCCGGAAAACTGTTTTTCCATAATTTCGTTCAGTTCCGCCAACGCCACCGGTTGGATACCATCAATGGTCGCGATGCGCATAATGACATCCACACGTACTCGCTCCGGAAAATAACCCAGCACTTCAGCGGCTTGATCGGGATCGAGATACGAAAGCACGATAGCGATAATTTGCGGATGTTCTAAACGTATTACTTCAGCAACTGCTCGAGGGTCCATCCACTTTAACGTTTCCAAACCCTTGGTATTGGTGCCCCGCAATATGCGTTCTATCATATTGCCGGCTTTGTCTTCCCCTAACGCTTGAACCAACACGTTGCGAATATAGTCATCCGCGCCTAATCCCAGACCGGTTTGTTTATCCATGGTATGGCAAAAATCCGCCAACACCTCGGAAACCTGGTCTTTGGAGACATTTTTCAACGCCGCCATGGCGGACCCCACCGCTTGCACTTCCTTGGGCTCCATATGCTTCATGACTTGAGAGGCGGCTTGCTCGCCCAAAGTCAATAGCAATATCGCCGCTTTGGTCACACCATTGTTAGTATCATTGGGCTCATTGCTCATTCTTGGGAAACCCAATTCTTAACCACTTGCGCAACCAATTTGGGATCTTCGGTAACCGCTTGTTGAGCGATCATCATATTTTT
>JASFLF010000640.1:0-3188 GCA_050118235.1 Gammaproteobacteria bacterium
CCTACGTTATTTTGTTTCTACGTTATTTTGTTCCTACGTTAGTTGAACACAATTGGCTTTTACAATTACACACTACCCCTATCATTGTTTTAAAATTAACGCAATAACAAAACGCAATCAAACCACTTATGGTGGATTGCTTGAATAACTGGCGTTATTCTTGCCGTGTTGTTCTTGTCATGGTTTAACATCGAGTTGGTCGCCACAGATAAATATTTTTAATAAATATTCATCGTCAGCAATTTGACATAGTTCCTATATTTGTAGGATATATGTGAATATTCTCAAAGTTATGGCAAATGTAATACGCTAACTTTTTTATATTTTGTCCAGATTGGATTTTGATCTTGATATATTAAAAATTTACTGCCATCATTCTACTTGTTCATAAAATCAAAACACCGATGTCAAGAAATCGCTGTTGGTTCCTTCATACCCATCAGCATGACCTGTTTGCATTAGCAAGCAGTCTTTAGTGAGTGGTCTTTCAGTGAGCCATCTTTAATGAGCAGTCTTGAGCGAGTAGCGTTAGCTAAGTCTTTTAACCAAGTAGTCTTTTAACCAAGCAGTCTTTTAAGCAAGTAGTCTTTTCTTCTGCAGTAGTCCTAAAGTTTTTTCCAGTAACAATTCATTAGTCAAATTTTGTACTAAGCGGTAGTTTTAAAATCCCAGCGGAATACAGTTTTTTATAAAAATTAACTGTTGCGTTGATCAATTTTTACAACCAGGTTTATTAGCAATCCGCGCGACATTTGGCGTGATGCTTATAATTCACCAGTTAGACTACATCGGAGGCATTCATGGAAACTGCACAATTTACACCCCAAGGTGTATTAGGAAATCAACTGGGTACTGTATTGGGAAATGTGCTTGGCAATATGATCGGACAAGGACAACTCGGCAGCCAGATCGGTGGTCTTGCCGGCGGCTTGCTCCCATTCCAGGCCGGCCCACAACAGGCCATGACCGCACCAACCCAGTACACGGGCTTACCGACACAGTATACGACGCCCCAATTCAACCCCCAGGGCGTCATCGGCGGTCAATTGGGCCAGGTCCTAGGCAATGCAATCGGCAACCTGTTCGGGCAAGGACAACTCGGTAGTCAGATCGGAGGTTTTGCAGGCAACCTGCTGCCATTTCAAGCCGGGCCACAACAACAAATGCTAGGCTGGCCTCAGCAAACGACAACCCAATTCAGCCCCCAAGGGGTAATCGGCAGCCAATTGGGCCAAGCGCTAGGCAATGTACTTGGCAATCTGGTCGGGCAAGGACAACTGGGCAGCCAGATCGGTGGTTTCGCCGGCGGCTTGCTACCTTTTCAAGCCGGACCACAACAACAGATGGTAGGACTGCCTCAGCAAGTGACATCCCAATTCAGCCCCCAAGGCATTATCGGTAGTCAGTTGGGACAGGTGCTGGGCAACGCAATCGGTAACATGTTTGGCCAAGGACAATTGGGTGGCCAGATAGGTGGTTTCGCCGGCAACCTGCTGCCATTTCAAGCCGGGCCGCAACAGCAAATGGCAGGACTGCCTCAGCAAATGACAACTCAATTCAGTCCCCAAGGTATTTTTGGCAGCCAGATTGGACAGGCGTTGGGTAATGTGCTCGGCAATATGATCGGACAAGGGCAACTGGGCGGCCAGATCGGTGGTCTCGCCGGCGGCCTGCTGCCGTTTCAAGCCGGGCCACAACAGCAGATGACGGTGCAGCCCCGCTACGTCTCGCCACAATATACTCCGCAAGGTGTCATTGGCAGTCAGTTAGGTACAACGCTAGGAGGTTTGCTCGGCAATATCATCGGACAAAGCCAACTGGGGAGTCAGATCGGTGGTATGGCCGGCGGCTTTCTCCCGTTTCAAGCCGGACCGCAACAGATAACCACACCACAACAACCTGTAACACAACAGGTCACACCGCAAGGCATAATCGGCAGCCAGTTAGGCACGGCACTGGGCGGTGCGCTCGGCAACCTAATGGGTCAAGGACAATTAGGCGGTCAGTTGGGAGGCATAGTAGGCAACTTACTTCCGTTTCAAGCCGGCCCCTACACCGATGTCACCACTCAAGGCATCATCGGCAGCCAGTTGGGTACGGCCTTGGGTGGAGCGCTGGGTAATTTGATTGGCGGTTCGCCCGGTACCTGGTCACCATACCCAATCCAATCAACACCACAATATGTATCGTAAGCGCTTTATCACGGTGTTGATGCTTTTGGCATCAACACCGTGGATCGATAATGTTCAGCTAAAAGGAAAAACCGTCTCTTGGAAAATGCAGATCAATACTTAGTCGTACCTAGGTCACAGGATAAATCGAAGCAAGCTAAGCTACTGGAATTCTTGGACGCGGCAAACAAAATACCCAACGTCTCTGTCGTGCAAGTGGTCGGCGACCGGGACAACCCCAAGCGGGTGGTTATTCAGGGAACTGCGGATGCAATTGAAGAATTAAAAAGCACTTTTGATACCGAAATTATTATTGAACGGGACAGTAATCTTAAAATGCTTTAGCGGGCGTCTTAACGATTATTGTCGCGGGCATCCGACTAATTTCCTTTTATCACCGTTCCAGACACCTGAGTTATGCATCATTACGAATAATTAAGGAGAAGGCGAAATGGCAAGTCCACAAAAACCGGAATCAGGTTCAACGGTTTCAGAACAAGTTGTCAGCGAAAAGGTACATTGCTTAATTGCGCCGCGGCGAAGTAAAACCTCGAAAGCCGCCGGTGTAGTTCCAATGAGCGCAGGCACTATGCGAAGCACCATCACTCAATTGGAGAAAATGGGCTGCGAAATCGTCCGGGAATTAAAACCCCGGCGGGCATTAAAAACAATGTCAGCCGTAAACGAGGCAACTAACGTATATGTTGCCCGCATGGACCCGGACACGGCACAAATGTTATCGCAATCGGCACCGCCCAATTTGATTGTCGAAGAAGATGCTTATCTTACCTATGGAGGACGAGGCCCCTCTCTGCAATCGATTTCGCCTCGCATTGGCGCGCTTCGCTCAACCAAAGGGATAAACGCGCAGACAATCAAGTTTCGCGTTGTCGGCGAAAACAACGAGCCTATCGCAAATGCAAAAGTTACGTTGGAAGGTGATGGTTTTCCTCAGGATGGGGAAACCGATAAAAACGGCGAACTCACCCTGAAACTATTTACCATGACGGGCGGCCG
>JASFLF010000641.1:0-3186 GCA_050118235.1 Gammaproteobacteria bacterium
CTTGGAGGTGAAAAAATAGCTTCTTACCGCAAATACGCTCCTGGCGTTTTCGCTTTAATGGCGGTGATCGCGGTGTTATGGGTGATATGGCCGGTGATAAGTCGGGAAAGCACTGAAAATCCGTTTGGGATTGCTGCAGGTTTATCAGTCTATGTTGCCTGGATGGTATCTGGAATTAGTATTCTGGACAGAAAGAAAGCGCAAATCAGTGCAACGGTGTTTGCGATAGCCATGGGAACAGCCATTGTATCGATTATTGGCGCTACCGCATTATATGGCCAGTTAGCGGCGCCATTTGCCGCGGCGACCGGTGCGTGGCTGTTGTTTTATCTGTACGATTCACAAAAAGCGATTTTTCCCACAAGCTTTTTCCTCGTCGCCAGTGTCACCTGTGCACTACTGGGAGCGGCGGCGACCGTATACGCAACTTTACCCTGGCTGACTTTAGCGCTGTTTGCACTGATACCGCTGGCAGTTCACATACCAATCAAGCAAGGTAATGCGCTATGGTTACAAGTATTGAAATCGTATGTCGCGGCCTTAATTCCCGTAATAGCAGCTATTTGGTACACCGTGCAACAGTCAGCGGATAGTAGTTATTACGGTTAATCACGATGTTGTTAGTAGTTTAATTAGTTGTTTAATTAGTTGGTTGTTTAACAAAAAAGGAGAGTAAATAATGAACAAAATGTTGTTGGGTATGCTTGCGGGAGTGGCGACGTTGACGGTATCTATGATGGCCAATGCCAGCACAGAGACCTATGAATTGGATCCAGCCCACACTTTTCCTCATTTTTCGGTGAACCATTTGGGTTTTTCCACCATGAGGGGCCGATTCAACACAACCTCTGGCACCGTTACTATGGACAAGGACAAAGGCACGGGATCGGTAGCGATAGAGATTGATGTCAGCTCCATTGATACCGGCCATGACAAGCGCAATGAACATTTACGCGGTCCGGACTTTTTTAATGCCACCGAATTTCCGAAAATGACTTATAAGTCAACCAAGGTCACAATCAATAAAGACAATTCTGCTGTAGTGGACGGGAATCTCACTATTATGGGGGTTACCAAACCAGTGACCCTGAATGTGGAAAAAATGAACTGCGGTGTACACCCGTTTAACAAAAAAGAAGTCTGTGGATTTGACGCCACGGCAACTATTAAGCGTTCGGATTTTGGTATGAAGTACGGCTTGCCCGCTATCGGTGATGAGATCAATATGATAATCGAGGCGGAAGGCGTTAAAAAGTAGTTTGACACAACACCGGAAGTCACCCGACCCACTTCCGGTGTTCTTTCCCGATTAAATCAAACCAAAAAACGGCTGGACTTCAACCGAAGTTCCCGGCTCAATGTCTCCGCTTTCCAAGGGGAGAATGATAAAGCAATTGGCTTTGCTCATTGAGCTGAGTATATGAGAGCCCTGGATACCGGTACTTTTTACCACTAATGTGCCTTCGGCATTTTTTATTATAACGCCGCGCTGGAAATCCAGGCGCCCTGGTCTTTTACGGAGCTTGGAAACGCAAGGCAATTTCACTGTGGTTTGCGGGAGCTTTTCCTGACCGGACAATTTGTGCAACCCCGGCAATACCAGTTGATAAAACGTGACCATTGCGGAAACGGGATTTCCCGGTAATCCAAAGAACCAACAATGATCGATTCGGCCAAATGTCAGGGGTTTTCCGGGTTTGATGGCAAGCTTCCAAAATTTGACATCGCCTTGCCGCTCCAAGGTTTCCTTCACATAGTCCGCTTCTCCCACCGAAACCCCGCCGGTAGTAATTAACACATCGGCATTGGCCGCTGCTGCGTTGAAAGCCGATTGTGTGGCCAAACGGTCATCCGGGACTGTGCCCATATCCAACACGTCGGCCCCAAGACGCGAAAGCATTCCATATAACGTATAACGATTGCTGTCGTAAATTTGCCCTTCTTGCAGCACCGAGCCTATGGACTTAAGTTCATCACCCGTGGAGAAAAAAGCCACACGAATCCGCCGGTACACTTTGATTTCCGAAATTCCAAGCGATGCCAATAAGCCCATATCGGCAGGCGTTATTTTCCGGCCCCGGCTAAGTACGATGTCTCCGACAGAGATATCTTCGCCGGCCCGGCGAACGTTTTCACCCCGCTTATGATTATTTTTAATGATGATGCTGTCACCGTCTACTTCAACAAGTTCTTGCATGATAACTGTGTCGGTGCCCCGCGGGATTTTGGCGCCGGTCATGATTCGCGCGCATTGTCCCGAAAGTACCGTGCCGTCATGCGGCGCCCCGGCCATTATTGTCGCCACTATCTTGAGTCGCACTTCGCCACCGGCGCCAATATCGTCGGAAATAATAGCGTATCCATCCATGGCCGAGTTATCGTAAGGCGGAACATGAATGGGGGAGGTAACCTCTTGCGCTAACACTCGGTCTAATGCGCAATGAATAGCCACGAGTTCAATGCCTTGCTGGGGCTGAATGCTGTTTTCTATGTGAGTCAGCGCTTGTTCCAGTGTTAGGATTCTCGAGTCGTATTCGCTATCCATGCATGTCATTGTTTGGTCTTTTTTTTCAGTCATTGCATTTTCCAATAAAATTTAAAATAAATGTCACAATTTGCCCGGTATCGTTTAAATCCAATGTGGGGATCTTTGGCAAAATGTTGGCTTGCGATTTTGCGTCAGTGACTAATGCGATTATGTCGGGGTCGTTAGGGTAGAGCAATGCCGCATTTACCTCCGAACGATATACTTCCAACTTGGGATATTGGGTATGCTTAAATCCCTCGACCAGAATTAAATCCAGTCCAGTCTGATCAAAATGGGGGGTTAGTTCAGCAAGTTGAGGGTCTTGTGCTCGGTGGGGTGTTTCGGTCATCAGTGCCCAGCGGTTTTGTGAGGCCACCATGGTTTGTTTGGCCCCCGCTTGGCGCAATACATAACTGTCTTTGCCCGGCTGGTCGATATCAAATCGATGGTGCGCATGCTTTAACACACCGATTCGCAAATCCAACGCGTTTAATTCAGTGATGACCTTGGCCAGAAGTGTGGTTTTTCCGCTACCGCTGTAACCCACGAAACCCACAATAGGAACGCTTAACTTGTGTGGATCAATATTCGACATGGTTTTTAATTTTATCAGAAAAACGTCGCGCATTTTCTTGGGTATTGATGTTAATGAATTTTTC
>JASFLF010000642.1:0-3182 GCA_050118235.1 Gammaproteobacteria bacterium
ATCGGCGTCGGCCTGTTTGGTTTGTACGCACTGGTAAATCCAGACGCCATGCAATCCGATAAACGCATAGTCGTGGATCAGGGCCGGATTGATAGTGTGAAGGGACGTTTTCAGCGAGTGTGGCAACGCGAACCTACTGAAAAAGAATTGCAGGGCTTGATCGACGACTTTGTGATGGAGGAGATCTATTATCGAGAAGCGCTGGCCATGGGTATTGATAAAAATGATCCGGTGATCCGACGGCGCCTGCGCCAGAAGATGGAAATTTACACCGATAACCTGGCAGCCACACTGACACCCAGCGATGAAGACCTTCAACGCTATTTACAGCAGCATCCGGACATGTTCAAAACAGATGATAGATACAGTTTTCAACATATATATATTAATCCTGACCGCCCTGCACGAAAACTGAAGACCAGTATTCAGGCGGTAAAAACCGCCTTGCATGCAGGCAAATCCGTCAACAGCGATCAATCCCTGTTGCCCGCACAGTTTAACGATGCCACCACGTATTCCATTGATCGAACTTTTGGCAAAGGTTTCGCCAAACAACTTGATAATTTGCCGTTAAATACCTGGAGTTCACCATTGCGTTCAGGGCTGGGATTACATTTTATCAAGCTCAGTAACCGTAAGGCAGGTGAGCTGCCGGCACTGCAAACCGTGCGGGGCATAGTTGAACGCGAATGGCGCAACGACAAGGCGCAAAAGATTGACAAATCAGTACGCAAAAAATTACTGGCTAGTTACGATATTGTCATCAAATTGCCTGAAGATAAGTGAACGCATTTACCGCTACATGAGACTTTCAGTGCATCGCTCGCTACGAAGGAAAACAATTAATAAGCAATGATCGAATTTCGGAAAAAACCTGTCGCCCTTATGATGAAATACGTCGCCATCATTTTGTTCGTTATTTCTAATTCTCCGTTGCTCGCCGATGAGCTTCGACCTGCCTATCTACAATTAACCGAAGTCGAACCACAGACCTTTTCCGTGTTGTGGAAAGTACCCGCGCGCGGGAATCAACGTCTTTCGCTCGATGTCCAGTTAGGTGCAGACCACCAGGTTATTCAAAATCCCATAGAAGGCTTTGTAGACGGTTACCATCTTCGCAACTGGAAAATTTCAGTTGTTGATGAATTGCCGCAGTCACAAGTAACTATCAGCGGTCTGGCGCAAACCTCTACTGAGGTATTGTTACGCATCGAATATCTTGATGGAGCCAGCCTTACCCACCGATTCACACCGGCTACCCCGGAATATGTGATTGCGAAGAAACCAACGCTGCTGCAAACCGCCTATAGCTACTTATCACTGGGTATCGAACATATTCTTCTGGGCTTTGATCATTTATTATTTGTGCTGGCTTTATTGCTGCTAATTGACAATACGCGCAAACTGATCGTAACAATCACCTTCTTTACAATCGCCCACAGTATCACCTTGTCGCTCGCAGCGCTTGATTATATTTTTGTGCCCGTACCACCGGTGGAGGCAATCATTGCCTTGAGTATTGTGTTCGTTGCCTCTGAAATCATCCGGGTACAGCAGGGACGCGATTCCCTGACTTATCGCAAACCCTGGATCGTGGCGTTCAGTTTTGGCCTGTTACACGGCCTGGGTTTTGCAGCCGCGCTTGCGCAAATCGGTTTACCGGTAAATGCTATTCCACTTGCCCTGGTATCTTTTAATATTGGCGTCGAAATTGGACAACTTATATTTATTTTCGCTTTTCTATTACTGGGCTGGCTCATATCCCGGGTACGTCTCAATCTTCATAGAGGCTGGAAAAAAGTACCGCCCTATGTGATTGGTTCGCTGGCGTCATTTTGGTTGATAGAACGTTCAATTGGTTTCCTGAGTTAGATTCACGCATAAAAGTTTATGACGTGATCAGAGAACAATCGGGAGAACAATCGAGGAACAATCGGGGACACCCAGCTAAATCCCCTTAAGTGTGAATATTTACCTTGCCTAAGCCGGCTGTCAAGTAGTAAGTTCTATTAAATGGTTCAGACAAGGGATGTTGTGATGACCCGCGCGCGCCGGGAATTAATATCATTAGAATCTACACCTTATTATCATTGCGTTAGCCGCTGCGTACGCCGTGCATTTCTCTGTGCTCAAGACCACTACTCTCAACGGAACTTCGATCATCGCAGGCAACGGATTCTGGATCGCTTAAAACAACTCACCGATGTGTTTGCTATTAAAATCGCGGCGTTTGCAATTATGAGTAATCATGTTGTCGCTCGCATTGACAGAAACCAAGCATTGCAGTATTCCGACGAAGAAGTCACTGATCGTTGGTGCCAACTGTTTAGCGGAGAATTGATCGTAGAACGCTCGCGATCCGGTCTATTGAAAAGCAAAGCAGAAGAGACCGTTGCCAGTTAGATATTTATAGTTTTAGATTTTATTAGAAGGCTGTCCTTGTTTTGCGCCATCAAGCGAATGCTTGACAATAAAATAAGCCTGATCAAGCAATGTGGGAAGTGGTATAGTAGCTATTTCAATAATGAGTGGTTCTACGGAGTGAGTAGTTACCTTAAGGGTAGCTAATTGCAGTCCTTCATAGTTTCTACGAGCTGACCACACTCAACTGCCGATAATAATACATCAGTGGCATTTTCACCTGCTCTACCAGTTCTTCGGCACGTCTCGATAAAGTCTCTTCATCAAACGGCGATGGAGTCTTGCCGCAAAATATAATCCAATTACCTTTAATGACATGACCCACACGGATATCTGGAAATAGAGATCGTAGAGTTTGCATTAATGCTGATTCAAATACAGGCATGGTATGAAAATTTAGTACCAACCAACCGTTTCTGTTTAGCACTTTATAACAATTCTTATAGAAGCCTTTTTGGTTTTGCAATTCAGACATGCCATTAGCTTGGTAGAGGTCACTAAAAATAATATCGGTACTTGCTGATTTAACTCGCATCAAATATTGTTGGGCATCATCTTGGCAGACTTGTAATTGGGGTGTGCGTGGTAAATCAAACCATTCATAAGCTATATCAATCACGGCTTGCCGCTGTTCAACCACATTGATTTTCATCTCTTTATAATAATGACTAAGACAATGCGCCAGGCCGCCCCCTCCCAATCCAAGCAAGGTGACATCTTTGGCATCAACAAAGATTAACCCCAACAACATGACTTGGGTG
>JASFLF010000643.1:0-3174 GCA_050118235.1 Gammaproteobacteria bacterium
CGGTAATATGTTCAGCTTTGTAATTTTTTATGAAATATTGACTTTGGCCACCTATCCGCTGGTTGCGCATCGAGGCACTACCGATGCTATTTCAGGCGCCAAGGTCTATCTGGCTTATACAATGGGCGGCGGAGTCTTATTGTTGGTTGGAACTATCTGGCTACATTCGCTTGCCGGCCCGATCGCTTTCGTGGAGGGCGGCATACTCAACAGCTTGCCTGAAGAGTTGTGGCCGCAGTTACGCTGGATTTTCGTCCTGTTAATACTGGGATTGGGAGTAAAGGCCGCTATCGTACCGTTGCATGGCTGGTTGCCCAAAGCCATGGTGGCGCCGGCACCGGTTAGCGCATTGTTACATGCTGTCGCAGTGGTTAAAGCGGGTGCGTTTGGCATTGTACGGATTGTATACGATGTGTACGGCGTGGAATTCGCCTTCGACATGGGATTGCTTGCACCGCTAGGTATTGTGGCGGGAATTACTATTGTGTACGGCTCTATAAGAGCGCTGCTACAGGATAATTTGAAAAAACGTCTAGCGTATTCCACAGTCAGTCAAGTGTCTTACATCATTTTGGGCGTGGCGATATTAGGACCGGTGGGCACCATTGGCGGTGTGGTTCATCTGGTTCACCAGGGTATTATGAAAATCACCTTATTCTTCGCCGCCGGCGGCTATGCGGAAACTCTGGGCGTACATAAAGTCAGTGAGATGGATGGTATCGGAAAACGCATGCCCGGTACCACCATTGCCTTCACCATTGCCGCACTAGGAATGATCGGTATTCCACCGGTGGCCGGGTTTGTCAGCAAATGGTATCTGGGCCTGGGTGCGGTGGAATCCGGCATGGCTGGCTGGGTGTTGCCGGTACTAGCGGCAAGTAGTTTATTGAATGCGCTGTATTTCCTGCCAATACTATATCGGGCGTGGTTTAATACCCCTGCCGAAGCGTGGCCCCATGAACATATTCCGGTAAAACGCCTTGAGACCAGCGCCGCTTTGTTGATACCGCCACTGTTCACCGCGGGACTTTCCCTGGCGGCTGGTTTATTTGCTTCACTTCCGTTCAGTCCCCTGGGATGGGCAAAAATTATCGCCAACCGGGAATACGGTGTATTTGTGGAGTATAGCCCATGAGCGCCGCGACATTGCTATGGATATGGCTAACGCCATTGTTGATGATCCCCTTCGCTGGGTGGAGGCTGGGTGGCTGGCTTTTGGTATTGGCGCCGCTGCCGGCGATATTGACCGCGGCGTTTGCGACACAGCCCGAGGTTTCCGCAGGCATTACTCTGGAAATCCCCTGGTTGTTGTTGGGCGCGAAATGGGGCCTTGATAACATGGGTCGGACGTTTTTATTGGTTAGCAGTATTCTGTGGTTGGCAGCCGCGCTCTATGACGTCAACAAATCCGCCGAAGAATTACAAACAAAGCGCTACCGGATCTTCTTTTTGTTATCCATGGCGGGCAACCTTGGATTGATCATTTCCCAGGACATGGTCAGTTTCTATTGTGGATTTGCGCTCATGAGCCTGAGTGCCTATGGAATGATTAAGCCTACCCGCACACATATCGCACGTTATGCCGCGCGAGTGTATATGACAATGACAATGATAGGCGAAGTGGCGCTATTTACCGCGGTTGTGTTATTGACCGCGCAAACCAATGGGGTGGAGTTCGAGCTTTTGCGAAATATCCCCTTATCATCTGCTGGCGTATTCCTCTTAATTGCAGGCTTTGGTATCAAGATTGGAATGCCCGGGTTGCACATCTGGCTGCCCCTTACGTATATCGCTGCCCCGGCGGCAAGCGTGGCCGTGTTGAGCAGCGCCATGATTAATGCCGGAATTCTCGGGCTGCTTCGATTTCTTCCACCGGGTAATGAAAGTTTGATTGCCTGGGGAGACACCTTGGTGGTTATTGGCATACTGGCAACGTTTTACGCGATTGTAGTCGGCTTGCTACAGAACAATCCTAGAGCGGTTTTGGCGTATTCGAGTATCAGCAAGATGGGTACTCTGACTTTGGGAATCGGGCTGACACTCGATTCACCGCAGGCTGCGCCGTTGTTATTGACCGCTATTGCGCTCTATGCAAGCCATCATGCCTTTGTGAAATGCGCTTTGTTCCTAGGCGCGGATTTATTCAGCAGGGCTCAATCGCAATGGTTTTTCCTAAGTCTATGCTTTCTTGCCTTGGCGCTGGCCGGCGCGCCTTTCACCAGTGGTGCCGTAGCAAAAATAATGCTCAAAGACGCCATTCCGATGGGATGGCATTCCCTCACCCAGGTTTTGCTGATTGCCGGTTTTGCTACGGCTTTGCTCATGGGCCGGTTTATATTTCTAATTTGGAATACCCATGACAAATACACAGGTGCACCCGCCACTAATGTTTATTCTATTACTGCTTATTTTACATTGGTATTAATTATCGTAGGTTTGCCAGTGCTCGGCATACCAGCGAACAAACTGATGAGCGGCGCATTACCAATTGCTATTGGCGCGGCGGTAGTAGGCGTGGTTTGGTTCAGCCCTCCTCGCCTCATACAACGATTCCACATTGATATTCCGCCGGGCGATATTCTGCGTTTGATTGATTGGTTATTTGCCTATGTTAAAACTAAAATACAACACATCATGTTTCGTTTTGACTTTTTTAGTCAACGTTCGTTTCAACATATAAAACACAACATAGAACAACTAAAAGACTATTCTTCCACATCTGTGGAAATAATGCTGCGCCACTGGGAACTATCAGGGGTGCTGTGGCTTGCCTTATGTTTAGTATTGATTGCAATTATTATTTAGGCGATTTTATCGGGCAGTAGACATTCGACATTCCGAACCGTGATGATAAGGCTCGACACGTGTGCGCCACAGGGCATGCTCATGGTATTTAATCTCACCGCTTGATCTCATCACTTAGCCACAACCTTGTCATTGCCAACCCGTCCCATGATCAAACCATTAACGATAGAAAATCCTATAAGATAAACACAGAGTACCCATGTATATCGAAGACCGAAGTAATAAACAAGCAATGGCAACAATGGCAATTTCACGGCTCGGCTGTAAAGAAACACCGCGGCCAAAGATGGTGTCATACCCTGCTGTCTCAGATCGCTTAACATTACATACCATGCGGTAACCGGTCCGGTTGACAGGATACCGGCGACG
>JASFLF010000644.1:0-3172 GCA_050118235.1 Gammaproteobacteria bacterium
CAATCAAACCCATCTCCTGCAGCGCCCATTTCACCGGGATTGGATTGGCTTCCAGGAATAAGTCTTTGTGCAACGCCAATAGAGGCTGGTTGATTTTTTCGGCTTCGGCTCGGTCGCCCCTGAGCGCTGCCGCACACATGTCATGCATGGCTTTAGGCGCCACATTGGCCGTAACGGATATATCGCCTTTGCCGCCTATCAACATCAATTCCAACGCGGTGGCGTCATCACCGCTGTACACATCGAGTTTTGTGCCGCAGCAGTCCAGAATTTCCTTAGCGCGTTGCAGGTTGCCGGTGGCTTCTTTAATGCCGACAATATTGGGAATATCGGCCAATCGAACCACGGTTTCGGGCAATAGGTCGCACACTGTTCGCCCAGGCACATTGTATAAAATTTGCGGAATAGGCACAGCCTCCGCTACGGCCTTGTAATGTAGATACAATCCTTCCTGAGTCGGTTTGTTGTAATAAGGCGTCACCAGTAAACACGCATCGGCCCCGGCTTCCATGGCGCAGCGCGTCAGGCTTATGGCTTCTGCGGTGGAATTGGACCCAGTGCCGGCGATAACAGGGATGCGCTTGGCAGCTTTTTTGACAATACGGGCAATGGTGTCGCAATGTTCTTTTTCATCCAGGGTTGCGGACTCACCGGTAGTACCGACGGCGATAATGGCGTCGGTTTCGTTGTCAATGTGGAACTCCACCAAACGGTCCAAAGCCTCGTAGTCTAAGGAACCGTCTTCGTGCATTGGGGTTACCAATGCCACCATACTGCCATGAAACATGGATATTCTCCGTGTCGAACTGATCGTTTGTGTTGAATGTGAATACCGGCGCTGGCCGGGACCCTCTCGCTTCAGAACTTTTGATTTGAGAACTTTAGGCTTTAAAGCGCTTATGGTACTGGGCTAAACTATTTGTGGCAAGTAAGGCTTTGCGGCAAGTGCTCCGTCAAACAAGTGATGGCCAATTAAGGGTGGGCCGGAAAAGCATTTTTTCTGGCGGCAAGGCTGATTTGAATGCGCCTGACGGGTAAACTACACGAGTAGGGAGTATTTCTGAATAAGTCCGTGATCGGCACTCAGCCGTCCCGAGACGGCCATCTACTTCGTTGCACCCCAAGGGCGCTTCTTCAGATTGCCGATCGGCAATCTTCAGGGCGCAAAACTTGGAAATATTCCCGATATCCCCTGCGTTTTGCCTGCATGGACGCAGGTAAGGAGCGAGAGCAGGAGCGGAAGCTTTGCGTCTCGTATTTGACCGTCTCGGGAACTTGCCTGCTCGACCAGGACTTATTCAGGTTCCCTAGGTTTAAACTTCAGTGTGGTGGTAAGCTTAAGCGAAAAAGGTGGGATAATGGACAACTATTTAGTTATAACCGCGTTAGGCAAAGACAAACCGGGCATCGTCGACAAACTCTCTATGGCGATCATGGACTGTGGCTGTAATATCGAAGACAGCCGCATGATGGTGATGGGTGGGGAATTTGCCGTCATGTTAATGGTGGCCGGCAAATGGAACGAGTTGGCCAAACTGGAGGATTCGCTGCCCCACTTGCGGGAGAAGTTAAATTTAACCATCACGGCCGCCCGCACCGAAGGCAGAAGCCAAGCCGCCAATTTAATTCCCTATTCGGTGGAAGTCATTGCCATCGATCACCCTGGCATTGTGTATCAAATTGCGAGCTTTTTCTCCGCTCGGGAAATCAACATTCACGAACTCAACACCAACCGCTATGCCGCGGCGCACACGGGAACACCCATGTTCGCCCTAAATATGATTGTGGATATAGCGGCGGATATCAGAATCTCGGCGTTGCGTGAAGATTTTCTGGATTTTTGCGATGAACTGAATATGGATGCCATTATTGAACCCCTTAAAACCTGATCAAGAGAAAAAAGGAAGAACCATGAGTGTGACCATTGGTAAAAAAGTGCCTAATTTCGAATTACCCGCCACCGGGGAGCAGGCCATTAAACTGTCCGGTCTGAAAGGACAAAAAGTTGTGCTGTATTTTTACCCCAAAGACAGCACGCCGGGCTGCACCACGGAAGGTCAGAACTTCCGTGATCAGCACGCCAAGTTCAAACGCGCCGGTGCCGTTATATTGGGCGTCTCCCGCGACAGCATTAAATCACATGAGAAATTCAAAGAAAAACAAGGCTTCAACTTCGAACTGCTGTCCGATGAGGACGAAGAGCTGTGCAACCTATTTGATGTAATCAAAGAGAAAAACATGTACGGCAAAAAAGTTATAGGCATAGAACGCAGCACTTTTTTAATCGATGAAAAAGGCGTTTTACAAAAAGAATGGCGTAAAGTGAAAGTGCCCGGGCATGTTGACGAAGTGTTGCAAGCAGTAAAAGATTTAGGCAAGTAAGAGCGGCCGTGGCTAGCTTGCGGCTCCCACCTTTATGCCACTTGTTGCTTTTGGGCGGTGGGCCAGGCATTGAGCACCGCTTTGACCAATGTAGCCAAGGGTATCGCGAAAAACACCCCCCACAGCCCCCATAATCCCCCAAACACCAATACCGCAACAATTATGGCCACCGGGTGTAAATTAACCGCCTCGGAAAACAATAACGGTACCAGCACGTTGCCGTCCAGTGCCTGGATAATGCCGTAAGCCAGCACCACGTAAGCAAAATCCGCCCCCCACCCCCATTGGAAAAAAGCGATCATCACGACGGGTATGGTCACGGCTGCGGCACCGATAAACGGGATGATCACCGATAGCCCCACCAACACCGCCAACAACATGGAATAATTCAATCCCATGGCTAAAAACACCACGTAAGTGACTCCGCCGACAATCACGATCTCGGCAATTTTGCCTCGCACATAGTTGCCAATTTGCTGGTCCATTTCCGCCCAGACTTTCGCCGCCAGTCCCCGTTCTTTGGGTAAATACCGGGTTAACCAACCCAATATGAGGGACTTATCCTTCAAGAAAAAGAAAATCAACAAGGGCACCAGGAATAAATAAATCACCAGAGCAAACATTACCGGAATCGAGGCCAATGAAAAGGAAAGAAATTTTTGCCCCAGTTGGGTGACTTGACTGCTGATGGAGGAAATTATTTCGTTAACTTGTTTTTCATCGAATATTTGCGGATACGACTCCGGTAATGCCAGCAAAGCCTGCCGCCCCGTCTCGACGTGTTTGGGCA
>JASFLF010000645.1:0-3167 GCA_050118235.1 Gammaproteobacteria bacterium
ATGATGTTTTCATCCGTGCCGGCTGCTCGAATATTAGTCAATTGTTTGGCTTTCAGCGCATTAACTACTAAATCGTTTTCGCGGGAATGAATGCCTATAATCATGCCTTCATAGACTTCTTCGCCGTGACCGATAAACAATCGCCCCCGTTCCTGTAAATTGAACAATGCGTATCCCAGCGCTTTGCCGTTGGAATTGGCGATTAATACACCATTGATGCGCTGGCCGAAATCGCCTTTTTTCACCGGTCCGTAGTGATCAAACACGTTGTAAAGCAAACCCGTGCCTTGGGTGGCGGTAAGGAATTCGGTACGAAAACCGATCAAACCGCGTGAAGGTATAATGTAATCCATCCGCACACGGCCTTTGCCATCAGGCACCATGTCTTTTAGGTCTCCGCCGCGCAAGCCCAGTTTTTCCATCACCGTGCCCTGGTTTTCATCTTCCACATCCACTGTGAGCTGTTCGTAGGGCTCGTGCGGCTCGCCGTCGATGTCTTTCACAATGACTTCCGGCCGGGAAACGCCTAATTCGTAACCCTCACGGCGCATGTTTTCGATCAAAATGGACAAATGCAGTTCGCCGCGACCGGAGACGATAAATTTATCCGGGTCGTCGGTATTTTCCACCCGCAACGCCACATTGTGCTTCAATTCCCGGTCTAGGCGTTCGCGAATTTGCCGGCTGGTGAGGAATTTGCCGTCTTTACCGGCGAATGGGGATTTATTCACCATGAAGGTCATGCTGACGGTAGGCTCGTCTACGGTCAGCGCCGGGAGGGCTTCCACGTTCGCCGGATCGCACAAGGTGTCGGAAATATCCAGCTGATCGATGCCGGTAAAGGCAATGATGTCCCCGGCATTAGCTTCTGGCACTTCCACCCGCTCCAGCCCCAGGAAACCGAAAATTTGTAACATGCGGGCATTGCGCTTTTTGCCATTGCGGTCAATGATGGTCAATGGGGTATTGGTTTTTACGGTTCCGCGGGAAATTCGCCCGATGCCGATGACACCCACATAACTGTTGTAGTCCAGGGAGCTCACTTGCATTTGAAACGGGCCGTTCACGTCCACAGCAGGGGCAGGCACAACTTTAACAACGGTTTCAAACAACGGCGTCATATCGCCGCCGTGTACATCCGGCGTCAATCCGGCGTAACCATTCAGCGCCGATGCATAAACAATAGTAAAGTCCAACTGCTCGTCTGTGGCGCCCAAACGGTCAAATAAATCAAAGGTTTGATCCACCACCCAATCGGGACGGGCACCAGGACGGTCGATTTTATTAATGACGACTATGGGTTTCAGGCCCCTTTCCAGCGCCTTTTGGGTTACAAAGCGGGTTTGTGGCATGGGCCCATCCACGGCATCCACCAGCAGTAAAACCGAATCCACCATAGACAATACGCGTTCCACTTCGCCGCCAAAATCGGCGTGGCCGGGGGTGTCGACGATGTTTATTCGGTAGTCTTGCCATTTAATGGCGGTGTTTTTCGACAAAATGGTGATACCGCGCTCTTTTTCCAAATCATTGGAATCCATAACGCGCTCTTGCGCATCGCCACGGCTGACTATGGTGCCCGATTGCTGCAACAATTTGTCTACTAAGGTGGTTTTGCCATGATCGACGTGCGCGATGATGGCGATATTACGTAACTTCTCAATCACGGGATGTACTCTTTTTAATGAATGTTGCGAAGGTTTAGGGTCGACCCTGAAGGCGTTTGTTGAATAATATTCGGTAGTAAAGTCTGAGTAACAGTCGCTCAAATAATGGTCGTTTCAATGAAGGCGCGATTATACAGCAAAACCTATACCGTAAATGCTTTTTTTTAAAGAAAAATCACGCTTATTAAAGAAAAAGCCGCCCTGGCAGGGCGGCTTGTGTTGGAAGTATGCAGCCGGTTTATTTACGCAAGGTCAAATCTTCTTTAGTGGCGCGGATAAAACCGTATTTCTCGTAGATAGTTTGCGCCCCGTCCGAGGCCAAATAGGCCAAGAACTTGGCGGCATTGCCGTTATTACGCCCCTCGTTGAGGCGGCCGATGGCATAGCCCACTTGATCCTGTTTGTTATAAGGCGCAGGAATGGCGACGCCTTCGACGTTACGGCCTTCGGCCATGGCGTGTTTAACTTCTGTGGTCCACACAATACCCACATCCGCTTCATTGTTTTCTATGCGGTATGGGGTTTCGCGATGATGGCGGGCGGTAAACCAGGTTTTGCCCGGCACGGCCCAACACTCTTTGCATTCTTTGCCACCGGTAACCTTGGCGTGCAAATCCAGATCTTTGAGCATTTCTGAACCGTAAAATTTAAAAATACCTTCGGTAATGGGGTTGGGATGGGATTGCACGATATCGTCCCGGCCCAAATCTTCCACGCCTTTGATATTTTTTGGATTGCCTTTCTTAATCATGAGCTCAAGCTTGTTACGGGTATAAATCATGTAATTTTCGACTTTTTCTTTTTTCACCAGTTGCTTGAGATGGTTTTCATTAACGCTGGCGAACAAGTCGGGATTCATTGCGGTCTTTTGCCCGTTCACCTCTCCTTGTTGCAAAATTTGACCTTTCAAAATTTGCCCTGGCGGTATGGTTTCCACATAAACCGTTTTGATGTCGGGATTTTTACTTTGAAAATCCTTAATGAGCTCTTCCATCACCATGAATTGGTTACCGGCTAAATACATCACTAATTCGGCCGAATAAGAATCGCTGATTTTGCCGAAATCGATTTTTCCGTCCGTGTGAAACGTCCGATAGTCCCTTTCATGACCTGCGTCGTCTTCCTCCGCCGCCACGGCTGGCGCAACTGAATTAAACATAATCGCCGGTACAAATGCCGCCGTTAATATGGCGGGAAAAAATTTTTTGGCGCGTGATTGCTTTTCGCTTGTCATTGCCCTTTTTGTCGTCGTCCTCGTCATTATTGTCATAGCCTCTCCTCCGATTGTTTTTTATGTTAGTTAGCTCGTGCACCTTCAGCCAGTGCCGCGTGCCAATATCCTCCTTTTGCTCTAGGTTTTCAAACAATCTATATAATAAGTTTTTTATTATGCATTAATAAAATTTAGGCGGGAATCAATAACACGGGAAAGCGGGAGACCAATATCGGATACAAGCAGGCGGGTTCACCATCCCCACACCACATGGGACAACAAGCTGT
>JASFLF010000646.1:0-3164 GCA_050118235.1 Gammaproteobacteria bacterium
TTCCCAGATACCGAAGTCCGGATCATTAAATTCAAACACAATCGTAAACACATAGTCACCGGGACTCGTTTGAAACTCAATTATGGCATTCGGATCAGTGCGTAACACCGTTTGAGATTTCAATTCATTACTACCATTCAATACCCTGACCGTGAGTTCGTCTCCGGGTAAAGCCGCGTCGCGAATAGCGCCAGGTATCGGAATTCCCGCGGTGTTTTTTACTTGCTCTCGACCAGCATGTGAATCGTCTTGACTTCCGCACCCCGATAACAACGGCATGCCAAAACTAATAATAAGAGATACAATAATTAACCGGTAAAATTGCATGTTTCTCATGGCCTTTCAATAGTTGTCATTGTTTATAGTTCCGCACTGTACTATGGACAAATGCCGCAAATGTTAGGTGCTCACGGTGTAGGGGCTGTTATAACCACAGTGCCAGTGTCCCCACCACCACCTCCTCCACCACTATCGCCACCGCCGCCACCGGCAGCCGCAGCAATTACGCCCACCGCCAAGGCACCGAGCGCAATCCAGACCCATGTCTTGGTTTTCTTCTTCTCCGCTGGCGGTTCTTCGCGGATGGTTTCGCCGACAGCTTCTTCAGCTACGGCTTCAGGCGCTTTAGCTGTTGGTGCGGCGGGGGCAATCACATTAACGGCCAACGGAGAAAATGAGTAACCGTGTAATAAAGAGTTACCCGCCAAGTCCATGGCTTGAATGTAATATTCGATACCTGGTTCAACCAAATCCTTTTTACCAAGAGTCACTGCATATTCATTGGTGTCACCAATTCGGTTCATGCTAATACGCTTATATTCTTCTTCGCCCTTGGTGCGGTAAAACAGGGTCACTGATTTCACACCGACGTTATCGGTGACTGTGGCTTTGATTTGCACGCTGGAACCGGCTTCGAGGGTGCCTGGGATTACTTCATGGGATACTTCTGGGGCAATTAAGTCACCGGATGGTAATGAGAGTTGTGCCGCTTTTAAGATGGGAGTGTAAATAAATCCAGCACTAAGTAGCAAGGCGATAAATAAGCGCACATAGTGATTTCTCACTGTTGACCTCCCGTATACAACGATTTGACTTATATTGGCAAAAAATTACAGTGACTTTTTTACCACCGCACATGAATCGACTATAAGCCAAAGAGGCAAATTGATTATTGAGCCAAATCAATTTTTAGTGAATGGTATACGATAGGTGGGTACAAATTGCCTACAAATGGCCGTTTCAAAACTATTGGTCGTGACCTTCCAATCCTACCAATTAACCCGCCATTGCCCTGCGCTGTTTTTTTGCACGACAATAGAAAACTCACCCCAGGCGCCGGGCTGCACGGCGTGCCCTTTTTTGTTTACTAACCGACTCAAACTTACTTTGGCGGTGGCTTTGTGCTCATTAGCTATGAATTGAAATCCGGAGACGTTCATTTTAAACGACTGATAGTTGGCAAAAAATTGATCGACGAATTGCTCCCGGCCGGCTTCGAATTGACTGAGGCTTTTTACTTTGTTGACATCGCTGGATTCCATGCTGGTTTTGAATTGACTGACTATATTACTAATGATTTCAATCTCAGGTTTCGGTGGTGGTTTTGATGCCTCCAATCGCTTATACATGGCCACCACCATGGAGCTGTTGGGCAGTATGTCGTCCAAGATGTTGACGGCTTTTTCGGCTTGGGCAAAATTGCCGCTATCGACGGCTTGATTAAACTGGGTTTTGTAGTAGTCGATGATTTCTTCGATACCGTAAGTTGCCCGGCGGTTGTTGGAATCGAGCTTTAATACTTGCTGATAGTAACTTAGCGCGTTATTGCCACTGGGTTGGGTGTAGCGGCCCGCCTGGTAAGCGCTTTTCGCCCGACGTAACAGTTGATCGATGCGGGAACCGGTGTCGGTTAAACGTTCCAGTCGTTTGCGCAATTGTTCCGCCTCCAGGGAACCTTCTTGTACAAGATCCATTTTCTCGATAATGCTTTCGGCTTTGTCGACGTTGCCGGCGGCGACTTGTTGTTCGGCGGCCTCGGCATAGTAGTCAAAGATTTTTTGAACGCCTCGCTTAGCGTCCTGATTCAGCGGATCGATTTGCAATACCTGGCGGTATTTTTCCAAAGCATTGTTGCCGTCGGGTTTGGTCAGGCGATTGGCGTTGACGTCTTTTTCCGCATCAACCAACATTCGCTCCACCACTTTGGTTTGATCCTTGGCAGTCTGCAGTTTTAAGCGCAATTCGATGGCGGTGGCGGATCGGGGGGCAATGCTTTCGATAATTTGTAGATTGGCTTCGGCTTGCAGTACGTTGTCTTTTTGCAGGCTTTGTCGCACCAGTCCGGCGTAATGTTGGGTGATTTTCTCCAGGCCGGCGGCGGCTTTTTGGTTGTCTCGGTCCAACTCCAGGACTTGTAAGTAGCGATAGGCCGCGTTGTCGCGTTCCGGTTTTACGTAGCGTTGAGCGTCAAAGTCCTGCTGGGCTTGTTTTAATAATGACGCTATTTTTTCGGCGTTTTGGTTTTCCAGCGGTAGCTCTTCGACATCCTGTTTCACATCCTGCTGCGGCTGCTCCACAGGCATCAATACTAGAATGATGGCGGCAACGGCCAGTACGCCGATCAATCCCAATAATGCCCACATGGCCGTATTTTGAGTCTTAGCGGGCTTGACTGCGCCAACGGGTTGTATCGGTGGTGCGGTGGGTTGCGGTACTGGAGACGGTGTACTGATTTCTCCCATCCCGACCCCGGTAGTGGCACGCCTGCCGCTCGAGTCAATCAGCCGGCCACTGGTGGTGCGCTTGGATGGTCCGGTGGGTTGCTGTTTTTGTTCATAATAACCGGCCGGCATAATCACGGTGGAATCCATGGGTTGTTCCGCCGGTTTGGCCTGTAGTAACTCCGCTGGTAAAGGGGGCGGTTGGGTTTTCCCCAGCAACATGTCCGCCCAGACCAATACGTCTTGCGGCCGGTCGTCGGCGCGAAAACGCAAGGCGTTGTCGATGGACAATAAGAAGTTGTCCGAATAGCGGCCTTTCGCGATGACTATTAAGGGTTCATAAGGGTCGGCCGTGCCCGCTAAGATGGCCCCGCCCCGTTTTAAGGCGTCTTCGGGCTTGCTTTTGGTAATGCCGAAATACAAGCTGGCGCCCAATGCGTATAT
>JASFLF010000647.1:0-3162 GCA_050118235.1 Gammaproteobacteria bacterium
TATTTCCGGCTAGACAGGCGCACCAATTATTTTTCTCATCGATTGGCGTTCAATAATTAGATATCTAATTTTAAACGCTAACAGGCGAAATATGGATCATCCCCTTCCATTGCGGAAATCACAAAGACAAGAAATCACAAAGTAAGAAATCACCTACAATTTTTTCATCTTTGCCGAATACCGGGTATTGACATTGGCTGATGACTTATTGGCAGACAAGAGTGTTTACTAAGCAACCTAATTTGTTAGGTAGCGATTGTGATTTTCTAAAATAGTACGTTACCAACATTTTTTGTGTAGGCCAGGCAAAACTGGTTTTATTATTCCACTTGTCTTTGAACCATACTAAGAGGGAACTATATGTACACTTGCAATTTAAGATGGTACACATCCGTTAGTCTTTTACTTATGTTGGTTTTTTTCGCTGGCGCCACGTCAGCTCAACAACCCAACACTTTAGACTCATGTTCGGTTTCTTGGAACACCACAACGACTCTAAAGATCGAGAATAATCACGACACATATATTGATGTATATTGGATGAACTATCAGTGTAAAGAACAACTGTATTCAACGATACCTCCCGGCGGAACACTGATTCAGCCGACTTTTGTTTCCCATCCCTGGCGGATAAGGGAGAACGGAAGCGGCAAGATACTAAAGCAGGTTACACCAACCACGTCAGCCACAAAAGTAATTGCCGTACACGATGACTGCTCCGCGGGGTATTCCGATCCAACGCAACTGGAAATTTATAATAACACCGGGTCTTCAGTCGATATTTATTGGAAGGATTATAAATGTCGGGAGCGATACTACTTAACATTGAGAGCCGGTAAAAAACAACTGTTATATACTTTCGCGACCCATCCATGGCGCATCCGAAAGACCGGTAGCGGCGCAATCCTAAAGGATATACAAATATCATCAACCAAGTATACCAGGGTTGCGGTTAGTGATTCGGCCAAATACAACCGGGCAAATGATACCTCTTACTATCAAACGCACCTGGTATATGTCTTACCGAGTGATCGCGTTAACGAACAGCTTGACCGCAATGGCGCAATTACAACTTCTGTCGCCGCAGCGCAGAAATGGCTGGACCAACGGTCTGCCGGGCAAAGGTTACAAATCGACACTTACGGCGGGGCGCTCGATACTAGTTTTATTCGTCTCGACAAGACCGATGCTGAGATGATTCAAGAGGCCGTGAAAAAATACGGAAATGCGGCGTTTTTGCGGGAAGTCATCGAAAGTGAATTGCATGCGCGCGGTTTCAACGAAGATGGAACCTTATATGTTGCTTATTACGGTGGCAGCAGTCCTTATGCCTGCGGTGGCGCCTCGCATCCACCGGATGGCCCGCAGGGCAATGTCGTCGCGTTGTATTTGTGGGGCGAACCTCCGGGCGCCATTCCGTGCCACAATAATGCGTTTGCCGCCGATGAGAATTCCCCCGGGTATTGGGAGTTTTCGCTAATCCACGAGGTATTTCATGCGCTCGGAGCGGTAGCAAATCCCGCTTCGCCCCTGATCCCGGATCAGTGCGCGCCGAATAGTACAAATTCCGGTCATGTGTTTGATAGCCCCACAGACCTCATGTATGCGGGAGTAGAACCCTGGCGGCCATCGGTGTTGGATTTCGGTAACGATGATTATTTCAATCATGGCAATCCATACTGTAGCGACATCGCCCGCAGTGTATTTTTACGGCCGGCAGCAGCATCACCAGAGGTCCCTCCCGGGTGGCAATAGGCCGCGAATAACCCGTGTCGACAGAGATGCCAGTATGGCATCTCTGTTTTGTTTGTCGCGACCTCAAATCAGTGTAATAGCAGGCACATCTCTGTATGTTGCTAAGTTCAACGCCTTAACACGGCACCGACTGGCTCAAAAGGTTCTGCACCAAGGCCTTGCCAATCAACAACATCATACCATCCGCATCGAGGGTTGTCTTTTTGGTCAAACTGCTTGACGTATGGTTTTATATCCAATAACGGTGTCCCATCGACAACATCAATATCCAGACAGTGTAAAACATTCTTTTTAACGTGTTGTAATGTCCATATACTGATGCCGATGTGATTGGGTCTGGTTGGATAGCGACTGGCAAATATACCGTGCTCGTTGGTGGGATCAAAGCATGGCCTCGCCTTCAAGCGAACTTCGGCCTGGCGGTGAAAATAATAAATGGCAATGATGTGTGAGAATTCCTCCAGACCCTCTAATCCTTGGGATAGCTCTTCTCGGATGACAATGTTACCTTCGCGTCCATCGACGCTCGGTTGCCTGCCCCCCGACTGTGGGTCTTTGAATACTGAATTCATCACCCCGATGGGATTGAAAGCGATGACCATGCTGTTTTTCCTTCTTTTCACACTTAATCTTAGTATCCCTTCGGTGCTTTCAGCAGCCAAACTGCGGCGTTGGCATATCGCGGGGTGTGGGTAGGTTCCGGCTCATTCAGTTCAACACCGTTGACCCGTCGCATGGGCGCGATGTCAGCCACCTGATAATTAAATCGCGCCAGGAAGCGGAAGCTGTTATTGGGTGTGAATTTTAAATACGCCGCGTTCGGCTGAGCAGCATCATCACCCGGGTTGAAGACTTGCACGGTGCCGTATTCAAGGGGAAGGACATCCGCCTCCCCATCATCGAGATCGATGGCCGTGCCGGAGACACTGACAAACTGCAAGGCGTCGCCATTGGGATCTCTGTCATTGCGCAATGCATCGATGATGATAGGCTGCTTATCGGCTACCCATATCAGATCGCTCAGTGCCACTGGCCTGCGGTTCAGTTCATAAGCAATCAATCCACCGGATGGATTGTTCTGGGCACCGTAAGGGACATACACCATGCCTTGGCTGATAATGGCGCCGGAGTTCATACTGGCATGATGGGGTTTGCTCAAACCAAGACCTAGCGTCTCATTTAAGTCTATGGTCTGATCTTTAAACAAGATCTCTCCGCTGGCGGCATTAAGCACGAATAGCTGGCCTGAAGAGGAAGTGACATACAGCAGACCGTTGGCTAAGGATACGTGCCGAAGGGCCGCACCGGCGGGCAACTCAACATAGTCCTTACCCTGGGAGAAATGCCATTTTGAGTTGCCGGTGGCGGCGTCAAGGGCAAAGACCTTGATTCGCATTCCCGTTGCCG